>CAYYCF010000099.1:0-8537 GCA_964470235.1 uncultured Anaerolineales bacterium
CCGATGGTGATGTTGGGGACGAAGTGGCCGTCCATCACGTCCACGTGCAGCCAGTCGGCTCCAGCGTTGAGGGCCTCGCGGGCGTGTTCGGCCAACCGGGAAAAATCGGCGGAGAGGATGGAGGGAGCGAGTTTTATCATGTGGAGTATTTTACCCTGTCCCACACCCCTGCCGGATACCCGATCATCTTCGCAATATCCCCGGTGACGCGGATGATCGGTATCCACAATAACACTACTACCCAATCCGCTAAATTCACTAAATCCGTTGTTCTCCTCGCCAGCCGTTCTAACGGCTTCCGGATATACGCTAACCCGGCGATAACAGCCAGCAGCCATACCCACGCGCTGATGGTCAGTGCCGCATAAATCAACAGCGGCGCGGCGCCGAGGTAAGCGAAGTAGCGAATGAAATGGAGCCGCGGCCACAACCCGGCGCGGCCGTCGCCTTTCGCGTAATTGAAATACTGGCGCGCAAACGCGCCCAGCGAACTGCGCGGGCGAAAATGCGCGATGGCCTTGGGCGCAAACACAAACGCGCCGAATTTCTCGCGCATTTTCAAATCGAAGATCACGTCTTCGGAAAAATCCAGCCACTCCGGATAACCACCCACTCCAACCCATGCCTCTTTGCGAAACGCCACGCTCCGGCTCGACGGCAAAAACTTAGCCGGATGGATGTCCCGCAATTCCGGAATGGTCGTCGCCCCTAACGCCAATTCAAACGTCGTCTGCGGATCAGATTTGTAAAAACCCGCCACCATCGCGAGTTTGGACGACGGACGGCGGACAACCGACGACGCTTGCCCATCGTCCGTGGCCGTTCGTCCGTCGTCAGCCATCCACCCTCCTGCTTTCAACAGTTCCTCCAGCCACTCCCTCTCCAACCACACTCCGGCGTCAGTCACGGCAATGATCTCGCCGCTCGCCTCGCGGATCGCCGCGTTGCGCCCTTGTGAAATGCTCGACCGCGCCGCGAAAACGATCTTCAGCGGCAGTCGTTCGGCGTACTCTTCGATCACTGCCACCGTGTTATCGCCCGAGCCGCCGTCGCAAATCACCACTTCGTCGGGCTGTCGCGTTTGCGCCACTATCGAGTCCAGCAACCGCCGGATGTGATCCCCTTCGTTGAGAACGGTGAGGATGAGTGAGACTTTCATTGGGTAGATTATAATCGTGATGCGTGACTCGTGAGGCGTGACTCGTGATTGGTGAACACGAGTCGCGCCTCACGCATCACTATTCACTTCCCATGCCCCTCGACCTCACCCTCACTACCATGTCCAACGGCCCCGACGCCATTGGCCGATCCGAAGGCCGCGCGGTGTTCGTGCCATTTACCATCCCCGGCGAATCCGTTCGTGTCGAGATCACGGAAGAAAAGCCCACTTTCGCCCGCGCGCGATTGCTGGAAGTGCTCTCGCCCTCGCCGGATCGGGTCGCGCCCGTCTGCCGGCATTTTAGCGTCTGCGGCGGATGCCACTGGCAGCACCTCTCGTACCCGGCACAGTTGAAATGGAAGCGGCAGATCGTGATCGATCAACTCGCGCGCATCGGCGGCATTGATGCGCCCGCCGTCCTCGAAACCGTCCCCTCACCCGATCCCTTCCACTATCGCAATCACGTCCAATTCTCGCAAGACTCACAAGGCAAACTTGGCTTCATCAAATCATCCGTTCAATCCGTTACATCCGTTGACGAATCAGTGCTCCCCATCTCTGAGTGCCCCATCACCCGCCCGGAGATCATGGAACTCTTCGCCCAACTCGACATCGAGAAGCTGGACGTAGATCAGATCGCCGTGCGCGTCGGCGCAGAGGGTGACCTGATGGTGGCCTTCGAGTCTGAGTCCGGCGAGCCGCCCGATGTGGAACTTGAACTCCCGATATCGGTCGCATCGGTGAACGGCGCGGGCGAAGCTTTAACCATGATCGGCAGTGATCATCTTGTTCACGTGATTAATGGCCACCCCTTCCGCGTCTCGGCGGGCAGTTTTTTTCAAGTGAACACGGCGCAGGCCGAATCGTTGGCGCGCGTTGTGCTGGGTGCGCTCGCGCTTAACGGCGGCGAGACCGTGTTTGATCTGTATTGCGGCGTCGGCTTTTTCACGGCTTTCATCGCCGCCAAAGCCGCCCGCGTCGTCGGCGTCGAAAGTTCGTCTTCTGCCGTGCGTGACGCCGAAGTGAATCTGGACGAATTCGAAAACGTCGAACTCTACGAATCCCCCGTCGAACTGGCTATTGAGCATATCGCGCGTTCACTCCCACACCCCCACACTCCCACACACGTTCTTCTCGATCCCCCCCGCTCCGGCTGCGACAAAACCGTCACCTCTGCCCTCATCACCCTTGCCGCGCCGCGCGTTGTTTACGTCTCCTGCGACCCGGCCACGCTGGCCCGCGACTCCCGGCGGCTGGTCGGCGGCGGCTACCGGCTCGTCTCCGTTCAGCCGCTCGATATGTTTCCGCAGACGCATCACATTGAAACGGTCGCGATATTTGAAAAGTGAAAAGACAAAATGACTCTATCCCCCAGCGCCCAGAAAGTGCAAGATACTCTCGCCGCTCTTGGCTTTCCCGGCGAGGTGATCGAACTGCCGCAATCCACGCGCACGTCCGCCGAAGCGGCGCAAGCGGTCGGGTGCACTGTCGGCCAGATCGCCAAGTCGCTCGTGTTCAAGGGCAAGCAGTCCGGCAAACCGATTCTCGTGATCGCCAGCGGATCGAATCGTGTGAACGAAAAGAAGATCGCCGAACTGCTCGGCGAGAAGATTGAAAAGGCCGACGCCGATTTCGTCCGCGCTCGCACGGGGTTCGCCATCGGCGGCGTGCCGCCGGTGGGCCACGCCGAAAGGCTGGAAACGTTCGTTGACGAGGATTTGCGTCAGTACGATTCGATCTGGGCTGCCGCCGGAACGCCGAATGCGATTTTCAATTTGACCCCCGACGACCTGATCAAAATGACCGGCGGGCGCGTCGTCGCCGTCAAATAAGGCGAGTTATACAAACAGCGATTTGCCAATCCTGTGCGCCCTGCCTAACAATTTTCTCGCGCCCCTGTGGTAACATCACGCCCGATGTTCAACGCATCTCGCTTCACCATGACCGGTGCCACCACTACCACGACTTCGCAGACGCGACAGCCGCTGCTTCGGTTCGGGTGAATGAGGGACAAACTCACAGCTGTACACCAACGCGGAGCCAAACGGCTCCGCGTTTTTATTTTATGGAACCGCGAAGGCGCGAAGTGCGCAAAGGGGAAAGCAAACTATAAACTTCGCGTTCTTTGTGTCTTCGCGGTGAAGAGAAAGGGCAAGCTATGAGAACACTGGTCATGAAATTCGGCGGCACGTCGGTCGGGAGCGCGGAGGCCATTTCGCAATCGGCGGAGATCATCCGCAACGCAAAAAAGGATTGGCCGCGCCTGGCGGTGATCGTTTCGGCAATGAGCGGCGTCACCGATCTTCTGCTGAAGGGCGCGCACACCGCCGCCGGGGGCGACGGCGAAACGTTCCGCGCCATTGCAAATGAATTGCGGAATAAACATAGAACGGCGATTGATGGTCTGATAGAGAGGCCGCCTGCCGCCTCTCTACGAGATTTCATCGCCTCCTATGTCTCCGAGTTTGAAACTCTGTGCCATGCCGTTCACGTCCTCGGCGAGGCCTCGCCGCGCGCCGTTGACGCCATCTCCTCGCTCGGCGAGCGCATGAGCATCCGCCTCGTGGCGGCGCGGTTGAATCAAATCGGCGTCCCCTCCGAAGCGGTCGAGGCCGGCGAACTGATCGTCACCGACGACGTTTTTGGATCGGCCAACCCGCTGATGGATGAAACGCGCCTCCGCGCTCAAAAACGTTTGGGCGAGAGATTGGATGGCGGCGAAGTGCCGGTCATCACCGGCTTCATCGGCGCGACGAAAAGCGGCGCAGTGACCACGCTGGGGCGCGGCGGCAGTGATTACAGCGCCGGCATTCTCGGCGCGGCCCTCGACGCCGACGAAGTTTGGATTTGGACGGACGTGAACGGCGTGATGACCGCCGACCCGCGTGTTGTTCTCGGCGCGCAGTGTCTCCCCGAACTTTCGTTCCGCGAAATGTCCGAGCTGGCATATTACGGCGCAAAAGTTTTGCACCCCAAGACGATCCGCCCTGTGATCGAACGCGGAATCGATCTGTGGATCAAAAACACGTTCAACCCCTCGCACCCCGGCACGCTCATCGTTCCCGATAACGGGCGCGGCGCGGGCACGATTAAAGCCGTCACCGCCATCAAAGGCCAAAGCCTGATCACGATTGAAGGGCGCGGCATGATGGGCGTGCCGGGCGTGGCCGCCCGCGCCTTTGCGGCGGTGGCGCGGTCGAGTGTCAGCGTCAGCCTCATCACGCAGGCCTCGTCGGAACAGAGCATTTGCTTTTCCGTGCCTTCGGTTTTGTCGGCCAAAGTCATCGCCGCGCTCGAAGAAGAATTCCGGCTCGAACTGGCGCGGCGGGACATTGACAGCGTCGTTCCATTCGAAGACGCCGTCATCGTCACCGTCGTCGGCGCGGGGCTGAAATACACCCCAGGCATCGCCGGCCGAGTGTTCAGCGCGCTCGGCAATGCGGACGTCAACGTCATCGCCATCGCGCAAGGATCGTCCGAGTGCTCGATCAGCCTCGTTGTGGATGCGAAAGAGGCGGATGAGGCGGTGAGGGCGATACATGCGCTGATAGTAGACAAGTAGACAAGGAAACAGGTACACCGGTAAACAGGTACACAGGTAGGCAGGCAAACACCTGTCTACTTGTATATCTGTCTACCTGTATACATTCCCCCATGCCCAAAATAAAAACCGCCATCCTCGCCGCCACCGGCGCTGTCGGTCAGCGGTTCGCGCAACTGCTCGAAAACCACCCGATGTTTGAAGTGACCGCGCTCACCGGCAGTGATCGCGCGGTCGGGCAAACTTACGAAGAAGGTTGCCGCTGGATTCTGCCGCAGCCGATGCCGGATTACGTGAAGAACATGAAGATCGCCCCGACCGAACCTGGACTGGACGCCGCGCTCTGCTTCTCGGCCCTGCCCGCCGATGCCGCCCGCGACGTGGAGCCGGCGTTTGCCAAAGCCGGCCACGCCATCGCTTCCAATGCCTCGACGCATCGCACATGGCCCGATGTGCCCCTGCTCATCCCGGAAGTCAACCCCGATCACACGGCGCTGATCAAGACCCAGCAGGAGAATCGCGGCTGGAGCGGATTCATCACTACAAATCCAAACTGTACCATCACCGGAGTGACGATTGCGCTCCGCCCCTTGCTGGACGCCTTCGGCCTCAAGCGCGTTTTCATCGTCTCGATGCAAGCCATTTCCGGCGCGGGCTATCCCGGCGTGGCCTCGCTCGACATTCTCGACAACGTCATTCCATACATCGGCGGCGAAGATTCAAAAGCGGAGAGCGAGCCGCAGAAGATGCTGGGCAAACTCGACGGCGGCGAGATCGCACACGCCACTTTCAAAACGTCGGCGCATACGAATCGAGTCGCGGTGTCGGACGGCCACACAGTCTGTTTGTCGGTTGAGTTTGAAAGACGCGCCACAGCGGCTGAAGCCGCCACGACAATGGCCGAGTTCAAGCCGCCGGAGATCGTGCGCGGCCTGCCGAGTTCGCCGCCGCGCGCCGTCGAAGTTCGCCCCGAAGCCGATCGCCCCCAACCGCGCAAAGATCGGGATGCAGGGAACGGCATGACGACGGTGGTTGGGCGCGTGCGTGAAGACCCGCTGTTCGACGTGAAGTTCGTCGTGCTCTCTCACAACACCATTCGCGGCGCGGCCGGCGGATCGATTCTGAATGCGGAGTTGATGGCGGCGCAGGGGTTGATCCATTAACAAAGGGAAATAGGGGAAAGACGGAAATAAAGGAAATGTCATTTACCGTGATAAAATTTAGAACGGTGAGATTGTGAGAAGGAGGAATGCAACCATGTTAAATGCCCCACTCGAAAACCGTATGGCTGAGTTGGAAAATGTGTTGGCGCACTTGGCGGATGCACAAGCGGCCACGCAACACCTTCTTGACCAACTGGCGCGAACTGTAGAGCGATCCGAGCGTGACCGGCATCAAATGGGCGGGCAGATCAATCGGCTCTCTGATAAGATGAGTCAGCTCTCTGATGAGACAAGATTAATCAGCGAACGCACAGACAGAACCATCGCGAATTTTGTTAAAGAGACCAACCAAAAGTTTGGAGAGGTCGCCAACAAAATGGGGCTGCTAGTTGAAGATATGGTTGCGCCGAGCATTGCCCGTATCTTTCAGGAAATGACGGGCTACAAGGAAGAGCAAATTCTGTTTTCGGCAATACGCGTAAAACTCTATCACGTTACGAAGGCTGATCTACGACGTGAATTTGACGCTGTAGTAGCCGGTGGCGACTATCTGTTGATCAACGAAACAAAGTCGCAACTCGATCCGGAGGCGGTAGATAAATTTATTGAAGTGTTGCAAGAAGCCAGAGATTTCTTTCCGCAGTACAAAGAGAAGAAAGTTATCGGGGCTTTGGCTTCGCTCTACATTGACACAAGTTTGGCGCGCCACATTGAGAAACAAGGTTTGGTAGCGATGGCAGTTGGCAAGAACTTGATGGACGTGTTGAACTCGCCGGGCTTCAAGCCGAAAGAGTTCTAGCGGCCCTGCCCCGCTGCGGCGGGGCTTTTTTTATTCTCCACGCAAATAGGTGTGTGCCACTATGGAAATCAGTTTCACTATTGTGGATTGTTTTCTCGGACGGATGATAGTGGCGGCCACTGCCAAAGGTATCTGCTTCCTCGGCCTCGGCGACACCGACTCATTTCTCAAATTTGAACTGGCCCACGATTACCCCGCCGCCGATCTTTACCGCGACGATGCGCGCCTACGCGAGTGGGCAAAGAGCATACTGAAACACCTCAACGGCCAACTCTCGACGCTCGATCTCCCGCTCGACGTGCGCGGCACCGAGTTTCAATGGCAAGTGTGGAATGCGATGCGAGCGATCCCAATCGGCGAAACGCGAACTTACGGCGAACTGGCGAAGTCGCTTGGCTCGCCGCAGGCGGCGCGGACGGTGGGGCGCGCGTCGGCGCTCAATCCCGTTTCAATCGTTATCCCCTGTCATCGCCTGGTCGGCAGTGACGGCTCGCTCACCGGCTACCGTTGGGGCATCGAAAGAAAACGCGCACTGTTGGATCGAGAACGGAAGAAGGCCGCTTGACTTTCAATACGGTATCTCTGCGATGAAAAAGGATTTGGCTTGTCGACCTCCACCAAAACTTATCTCAAAATAGGGCTGGCGCTGTTGGCCGTGTACCTCGTCTGGGGCTCGACCTATCTGGCGATTCGCATCGCGCTCGAAAGTTTCCCCCCGTTTCTGATGGCCGGACTGCGAAACCTGGCGGCCGGAATTATTCTTTACGCCTTCCTCCGAGCGCGCGGCGCGCCGCCGCCCACGCGGGCGCAATGGATCGGTTCGGCGCTGATAGGCGGTCTCCTGCTCGGCGGCGGCAACGGCGGCGTCACCTTCGCCGAGCAGTGGGTCGATTCGGGGCTGGCCGCAATCTGGATCGCCACCATGCCGCTGTGGGCGGCGCTTTTCGCCGGGTTTTGGGGACGTTGGCCGAACCGGCTCGAATGGCTCGGACTCTTGTTGGGATTCGTGGGAGTCGCGATATTAAACCTGGAAGGGAATCTTCGAGCCAATCCCATCGGCGTGATCGCCCTGCTCATTGCCGCCGTGACGTGGGCGCTCGGCTCGGTGTGGAGCCGCCACCTGACTCTGCCCGGCGGGCCGATGTCCAGCGCGGCGCAAATGCTCGCCGGGAGCTTGTTATTGTTCGTGTTCAGTTTTTCTACCGGCGAAAGAATGGCCGCGCCCCCCAACCAACGAGCCGTGCTGGCAATCTTGTACCTGATTGCCTTTGGATCGCTGGTGGGTTACAGCGCGTACAACTACCTCTTGCGGCAAGTGAAGCCGACGCTGGCGACCAGTTACGCCTACGTGAATCCGGCAGTGGCCGTTTTACTCGGCGTGCTATTAGGCGGCGAACACATCACCGGCTTCGGCATCGTGGCCATGCTGATCATCCTGAGCGGCGTGGCGCTGGTGATGGCGGCCAAGGAAAAGAAAGAAACGCGCCCGTAGCCGCCCTTGTGCAACCCATCCAACCAGCCTCGCCACAATTCCCCGCATTGTGAACATAGACGCAGGCGGCCCGCCCCACTATACTCTCTGACACTTTACCGGAGAAACTAACGTGTTCTTCTCGTCGTCCGTTGTCCTAATTATCGTCGTCGTTATTGGGCTCCTTATTGAGGGGCGATTTTCGTTTGAGGCGGCGACAGTTCCGGTGAGGAAAGACAAGTAAACCAAACCGAAATTTAGCAGAGATACACAGCGAGCCGCCTCAAACAAAGGCGGCTCATTTTATTTATGAGATCAGATCAAATCAAATCCGGCTTCGAACGCGCGCCGCACCGCGCCCTGCTCAAAGCCACCGGCGTCACCGACGCCGACATGGGCAAGCC
>CAYYCF010000100.1:0-2006 GCA_964470235.1 uncultured Anaerolineales bacterium
CGTTCAGCAGGCCACGCGCGTCATCAAAGAGGCCGTGCCTGAAATGATCGTCATCACCGACGTGTGCCTGTGCGAGTACACCGATCACGGTCACTGCGGGATTCTGAACGTCGGAAATGATCTTCCAACGCATCGCCTCTCTTCACCGCGGAGAACGCCGAGAGGATCAGGGAAAGACTCGGCGCGCTCCGCGCTCTCTGCGGTAAAACAAAATGGAAACGATCACCGCCCCCACCCGAATCTACCCGAGGGCTACGTCCTCAACGACGAGACGCTCGACGTGTTGGCGAAAGTTGCCGTCTCACAGGCTGAAGCCGGAGCCGACATCGTCGCCCCATCGGGGATGATGGACGGGATGGTGGCGGCCATCCGCGCCGGACTCGACTCCGCCGGGTTTGAGCATCTGCCCATCCTCTCGTACTCCACCAAATATGCTTCAGGCTTTTACGGCCCGTTCCGCGAGGCCGCGCAGGGCGCGCCCAAGTTCGGCGACCGCAAGACGCACCAGATGGACCCGGCCAACGCGCGCGAGGCCCTGCGCGAATCCGCGCTCGACGTGGCCGAGGGCGCGGACATACTCATGGTCAAGCCCGCCTTGCCCTATCTTGACATTATCCGCCAGACGCGCGAGCAATTTCCTGACCTGCCCCTGGCCGCGTACAACGTGAGCGGCGAGTACGCCATGGTCAAGGCCGCCGCGATGAATGGCTGGCTGGACGAAGAGCGTGTGACGCTCGAAGTGCTCACCGGCATCAAGCGCGCCGGGGCCGACCTCATCATCACCTACCACGCCAAGGACGCCGCTCAATGGCTGAAATAACGCCCAGCCCATGAACATTTCTCGCTCAACACGACTTTTCTATTAAATCAGTCACCTTACGCACAACCCGTTATCTCGCCGCAGAGCGCAGAGATCGCAGAGATAATTTGCCAAAAATCTCGGCGTTCTCTGCGTACTCTGCGGTAAAACAAAGCCGAGTGCGTAAGGTCGCGAAATCAAACCCGATCTCACGATGCCGGGCAAAGTGAGCCGGTTGGAATTTTTGGACGGCGGCTCATTGAATAGCCCGATTGCACAAAAGACCCGTCAAGGCAAGCGGGTCTTTTGATTCAGCTATAATATCCACCGTGACCGCGCAACTGCCCAAGCACTTTGTGATTTTCTACCACCCCAAAGTCAAGGCCTCGCTCGACCTGGCGCAGGAGATGGCGGCGCACTTGAAAGAGCGCGGCGCGTCTGCCGAGTACAGTTCAATTGACGACGAAGCCAAACTATCGCAAGCCGGCGAGGCCGATATGCTGATCGCGCTCGGCGGCGATGGCACGATGCTCCGCGCCGGGCGCACGGGCGCGTTCAGAAACCAGCCGGTGCTCGGCATTAATCTAGGGCGGCTCGGTTTTCTGGTGGACGCGCAGCCGGACGAATGGCGCGAGGTGCTGGCGCGCGTTCTAGGCGGCGACTTTCGCATTGAGGAACGGTTGATGTTGCATGCTTCGCACGCGCAGAACGGCACCACCCTGCGGGCCTACGACGTGTTGAATGAAGTGGTCGTCGCGCGCGGCACCGTCGTGCGGCCCATCCGTCTGCAGACGACCGTGAACGACGCGCCCCTCACCACTTACGTCGCCGACGGCTTGATCGTCGCCACCCCCACCGGCTCCACCGCTTACGCATTGGCGGCGGGCGGGCCGGTTCTGCCGCCGGAAGCGAAAAACATTCTGCTCGTCCCCATCGCGCCGCACCTATCCATGGATCGGGCCATCGTTCTTCCATCCGATGTCGTCGTCGAAATCATCGTCCGCACCGAGCATCAATCCATCTTCAGCGCGGACGGCCACCACAGCACGCCATTGCAAGACGGCGACCTGGTGCGCGTGCGCGCCAGCCGCAACGCCGCCCGTTTCGTGCGCATGACTCCGCCAACGCACTTTTACAAAACACTGGCCGACCGCATGATGCAAAACCCGACGGCGGATAAAGCCAAGTAGAAAATCCCAAATCCCAA
>CAYYCF010000100.1:2106-8448 GCA_964470235.1 uncultured Anaerolineales bacterium
ACCTCTAACCTCTAACCTCCAACCCCCAATGACCATGGACTCGACTGCCGAAAAGGTATTCTGCGCCAACCATCCCGACCGCGAAACAGCCCTGCGCTGCAACAAGTGCGGCAAGCCCATCTGCGTCAAGTGCGTGGTGCGGACTCCGGTGGGCTACCGCTGTAAAGAATGCGTTACCCAGCAGCAACAAATTTTTGAAACGGCGCTGTGGCACGACTACGTTATCGCCGGCGTCGTCGCCGCCGTGCTTTCAGGAATCGCCGGAGCCTTGATCACGGCGCTGGGCTGGTTCGTGATCTTCCTCGCGCCGATGGCGGGCGGCGTGATTGCCGAAGTGATCTTTCGCGCCGTGCGCAAGCGGCGCGGCAAATATTTGCCGCTGGCCGCCGTCGGGGGCGCGGTGCTGGGCGGCCTGCCGCTGTGCGCCCTGCCCGCTATCGGCCTGCTCTTCAGCCTGTTCGGCGCACAAAGCGGCGGCATCGGCTCAGGCTTTGGACTTCTCTTCGGACTGTTGTGGCCGGCGGTCTATATTGCGCTATGCGCCAGTACGTTGTACTATCGGTTGAGAGGGATCAGAATTAACTGACAATGCTCTCCGAACTCACCATTTCCAATTTCGCCATCATAGATAACCTGGCCCTCAAATTCGCGCCGGGATTCAACGTGCTGACGGGCGAGACGGGCGCGGGCAAGTCCATCATCATCGACGCGGTGAGCCTATTGCTGGGCGGTCGGAGTGACGCGGCGATGGTGCGCGCCGGAGCCGAGTCGGCGCGGTTGGAAGGCGCGTTCTCGCTCGACGCCGAATTACGGGCGGCGATGGAACCCATCCTCGCACGCGAATCATTGCAGGACGACGGCGGCGGAGATACCATCGCGCTGGGGCGCGAGATCCGGCGCGAGGGCCGCAACGTGTGCCGCGTGAACGGCCGCACGGTCAGCCTGGCCATTCTCAAAGAAGTGGGCCAGCAGTTGGTGGATATTCACGGCCAGTCGGAACACCTTTCGCTCTTGCGCGTGCGCGAGCATTTGTTTTTGCTCGACCGCTACGCCGGACTCGAAACGCCCCGCGCCGAAATTGCCAGCGCGGCGCGCGAACTGAGCGCTGTCCGCAAGGAACTGGGCGAACTGCTGCGCGCCGAAAAAGATGCGGCGCGGCGGATCGATCTGCTCAACTTTCAAATCAACGAAATCACCGCCGCCAAATTGAAACCGGGCGAGGACAAGACCCTGCTCGAAGAGCGCACGCGGCTGGCCAACGCCGAGAAGCTGGCCGCCCTGGCCGACGAGGCCGTCCGCGCCGCCGCCGAAGGGAGCGACGAGCAGATGTCCGCCGCCGATTTGCTGGGGCAATCCGCCCGCGCCTTGAACAGTCTGGCGAAGATAGACGACTCACTCGGACAGCACCGCGACACGGCGCAATCGTTGGCCGAACAGTTGACTGAGCTTGCGCACGATCTCCGCAACTACCGCGAGTCCATCGAGTTCAACCCCAAGCGGTTGGATCAAGTTGAAGAACGGCTGGACTTGATCAAAACCTTACAGCGCAAATACGGCGCGACGATTGACGAGGTCGCCGCCTACGGCGAAAAGGCGCAAGCCGATCTCGAAGGCATCACCCACGCCGGCGAGCGCATCGAGGTGTTGCGAAAGCAGGAAGAAGAATTACTGAGGAAGATCGGCAAGTTGGGCGAGGCGTTATCGGCAGCGCGGCGCGAAGCGGGAGAACGGTTGTCGCAAGGGATCGAGGCCGAACTGCAGGATTTGCGAATGGAAGGCGCGAAGTTCGGCGTCGACCTTCAATGGGAGGACGCCGACGACGGCGCGTTTGTGAACAGCGGCAAGCGCGTGGCGTTTGACCTCACCGGCATTGACCGCATCGAATTTCTGATCGCGCCCAACCCGGGCGAGGGCCTCAAGCCGCTGGCCAAGATCGCCTCCGGCGGCGAAACGTCGCGGCTGATGCTGGCGCTCAAAGGCGTGCTGGCCCGCGCCGACCGCACGCCGACTCTGATCTTCGACGAGATTGATCAAGGCATCGGCGGGCGGGTGGGCGCGGTGGTGGGGCGCAAGCTGTGGGGCTTGTCCAACTCGCATCAAGTGTTGTGCATCACCCACCTGCCCCAACTGGCCGGTTTCGGGGACGCGCATTTCAAAGTAGAAAAATCGGTGAGCGGAGAGCGCACCACGACTCACGTGCGGGCGCTCGTGCCACTGCAACGCATTGACGAGATCACGCAAATGCTCGGCACGGAAGGCAAGGCCACCCGCGAGAGCGCGGAAGAGTTGATGAAGATGATTTACGCCGAGAAGAAGCGGTAGGAGCGGGTTGTACCCGCGACGGTCGCGGGTGCGACTCGCTCCCACAAAGAAGCCAAGAAATGGAAAAGCTGCTCGAACCCCTCATTCACTCCCCGAAACTCCCGGCCTACGTGCGCCAACTGGAAGCGGCTCTCGCCGAAGAAGGGCGAAGGCGGCAAGCGTTTTACGAAACCATGAAGGAGGGCGACAAGGTTGAGTTTATCAACGGGGAGGTGGTTATGCATTCGCCAGTCAAGTTGCTCCACAACGACGCCTCGTTTACACTGGCGATGCTGGTGCGGGCTTTCGTAGATAAGAACAAGCTGGGTGTTGTCGGCCACGAAAAGTTGATGGTGTCTTTGACCCGCAACGATTACGAGCCGGACGTTTGCTATTGGAGCAACGAAAAGGCCGCGTTATTCAAGCCGGATCAACTTCGATTCCCCGCGCCTGACTTCATTGCCGAAGTGCTCTCCGAAAGCACCGAAGCGGTTGATCGCGGAGTGAAGTTCGAAGATTATGCCGCGAACGGCGTGAAGGAATATTGGATAGTTAATCCCGAAGCGCAGATCGTCGAGCAATATCTGCTTGAAGCGGGCGAATACAAACTTGCGATCAAGACGGACACGGGCGTGATCAAAAGCGCGGCCATCTCTGGCTTCGCAATTCCAGCGCGGGCGATTTTCGACTCGGCAGAACGGCAGAAGGCGTTGAGGGATTTGTTGGGGTAGTCAATGCTTCCCCTCGATAAACAAAACGAATACCGCCGCCAATACCGCGCAATCCATCCGCAGTGGCAAGCCAGCGGGGATGTGTACGAGCGACTCGTCCGCGAGTCGCTTTTGTATTCAACTCAACGTAGTGACAACTGGCGTCGTCCAGCGACTGAAGTCGCTACTACAGTCACTACGACGAGGTTGCTCGATCTGGGCGGCGGGCGTGGCGGGCTGATCGAGTTAATTCACGGCGAGGTGGGTTTTGCGGCCGCGCTCGATCCTGATCTGATGTCACTGCGCGAGCACCGGGTAAGGACGCTCCCCCGCGCGTGCGGGTTGGCCGACTCGATTCCCTTCCCCGCCGATCAGTTTGATTGCGTGACGGCAACGTGGTTGATTGAGCATTTGGCCGAGCCGGAGAGAGCATTCGGGGAAGTGCGTCGTGTTTTGAGGCCGGGCGGGCGATTCGTGTTTTTGACTCCGAATGCGCGCCACCCGCTGGTGATGGCAAACCGCCTCAGTCAATTTGCGCCCGCGATTCAGCGGCGGCTGGTGCCGCGATTGTATGCGCGCAGTGAAGCGGATACGTTCGCGGTGAGATATCGGGCGAATACGGGGAAACGGTTGCGGGCCGCCTGCGAAATAGTCGGCTTCACGGTGGAATTAAAGTTCGTCGGCGATCCCACTTACATGGCGTTCACCACGAACCTCTTCAAGTTATCTGCCTTCCTCGAAGCGTTTATCCCGAACGATTGCAAAATACATATCATTGGGGTGGCGGTTAAAAAGTAGGGGCGACCTTTGCGGTCACCCCCACGCCCACACAGGAAACGCACAGGTTGCCCCTACGTCTTGGCGTTCGCGGTTTGCATGGTCACCGGAATGCCCTGTCCGCCTTTGCGGAATTCCACTTGATCTTCTTTCACGTCCACCGTCACGGTGTCGCCGGACACAAAATCGCCGTGCAACATTTGCACCGACAGCGGGCTTTCAATGTATTTTTGCAGGGCGCGGCGGAGCGGGCGCGCGCCGAAGGTTTTGTCGTAGCCTTGCTTGGCCAGCCACTTGCGCGCAGCGTCGGTCAGTTCGAGCTTGAGGCCGTGCTCGCCGATGCGGTCGCGGATGTCTTTCAATTGCAGTTCGACGATGCGCTCGACGTCATCGAGCGTGAGCGGCGAGAAGATGATGATGTCGTCCACGCGGTTGATGAATTCGGGGCGGAAAGTGGACTTGAGCGCCTTCTCGATTTTCTCGTGCGCCTCGTCGTCCTTGCCGCCTTCACTGCGCTGTAAGAAACCGAGCGAACCGGAGTGCTGGACAAACTCGGTGCCGAGGTTGCTGGTCATGATCAGCACCGTGTTGCGGAAGTCAACCGTGCGGCCTTGTCCGTCGGTGAGGCGGCCATCGTCCAGGATTTGCAAAAGCGCATTCCACACGTCGGGGTGCGCTTTTTCGATCTCGTCGAAGAGCACGACGCGATACGGGCGGCGGCGGACGGCCTCCGTGAGTTGGCCGCCTTCGTCATAACCGACGTATCCGGGCGGCGCGCCGAACAGGCGCGATACGGTGTGCTGTTCCCGATACTCGGACATGTCCACGCGCACCAGGGCGTCTTCGTCGTCGAACATGAACCCGGCCAGGGCTTTCGCCAATTCCGTTTTGCCCACGCCCGACGAGCCGAGGAAGATGAACGAGCCGATGGGGCGTTTGGGCGATTTGAGTCCGGAGCGCGCGCGGCGGATGGCGTCGGCCAAGGCGTGAATGGCCTCGTCCTGTCCGATGATGCGCTCGTGCAAGCGCTCTTCCATGTGCAAGAGCTTGGCCGACTCGGTTTCGAGCATTTGATTCAACGGAATACCCGTCCACTGCGACACGACGGAAGCAATGTCCTTGCCGTCCACCTTTTCGTCGAGATGCTGTTCCGACTCCCAGGTGTCGCGCTTCTTGTTGAATTCTTCTTCGGTGCGAATGCGCTGAACTTTGACCTCGGCGGCGCGCTGGTAATCGCGAGTCGAAGATGCGGCATCCTCTTCAGCTTGCAGGCGATCCACTTCGCCCTTCAAGTCTTTCAACTCAGGCGGCAGAGAATAGAGCGCGACGCGCAGTTTGGCGGCGGCTTCGTCCATCAAGTCAATCGCCTTATCCGGCAGCGCGCGGTCGGTGACGTAGCGTTGCGAGAGTTTAACGGCGGACTCTATCGCGTCGTCCGTGATCGTCACTTTGTGGTGCGCTTCGTAACGGTCGCGCAAACCCTTAAGCATTTCTATCGTCGCTTCGACAGCCGGCTCTTCGACAAACACGGGCGAAAAGCGGCGCTCCAGCGCGGCGTCTTTTTCGATGTGTTTGCGGTACTCGTCCAGCGTGGTCGCGCCGACGCACTGCAGTTCACCGCGCGCCAACGCCGGTTTGAGCATGTTGCTGGCGTCCATCGCGCCCTGCGCCGCGCCCGCGCCGACGACCGTGTGCAGTTCGTCAATGAAGAGAATGATGTCGCCCTGCGAGCGTTGTATCTCTTCAATCGCGGCCTTTAACCGCTCCTCGAACTCGCCGCGAAAACGGCTGCCGGCGATCATGCCGCCGAGGTCGAGCGAGATCACTTTCTTGCCGAGTAGAATCTCCGGCACGTCGTTGGTGGCGATCTTCTGCGCCAGACCTTCGACAATGGCCGTCTTGCCGACTCCGGCTTCGCCGATGAGCACCGGATTATTTTTGGTGCGGCGCGAGAGGATTTGGATGACGCGCATGATCTCCGAGTCACGGCCGATCACCGGATCGAGTTTGCCTTCTTTGGCGGCGGCAGTGAGATCGCGGCTGTATTTCTCGAGCACGCGGTAACGGGTCTCGGCCTGCGGGTCGGTCACACGCTGGCCGCCGCGAATGTCTTTGACCACATCGTATACGCGCTCTTTGGTAATTCCGGCATCGTTGAGGATACGGGACACGGCGGTGTTGCGCTCGGTTAGCACGGCCAGAAAAATGTGCTCGGTAGAAATGTATTCGTCTTTCAGCCGATTCGCTTCCTCGTTGGCGAGATCGATGATCCGCTTGACGCGCGGAGTGATGAACACCTGCCCCGCGCCGCCGCCGTAAATGGCCACCTTCGGGCTGGCGCGCAGAACGTCGTCGAGCCGCTTCTTGATCAGCTCGATGTCCACTGAAAGCTTTTCGAGAATTTGCGGAATCACGCCTTCGGGCTGTTCGAGCAGCGCGAGCAAGATATGCTCCGTGTCCACTTGATTGTGGCTGTATCGTTGAAGAATTTCGTAAGCGCGGGCGGCTGCATCTTGCGCGCGCTCGGTGAAACGGTCAAATCGCATCATAGTTT
>CAYYCF010000101.1:0-8422 GCA_964470235.1 uncultured Anaerolineales bacterium
GCGCGCCCCATGAAGAAACTGACCAGAAACATCAACACGAAATACAACAGGAGCGGGATGGCGATCCGCACCACGTCAAGCGGGATTTTGAGGATCAGTTCGCCCTTCAAACTGAACATGACCACGATGGTGAACAGCAAGGCCGCCAGCGTCAGCGGGCCAATGCGCCGCACAAATTGTTTGTGATACCACTCCTTGCCTTTGGCGCGCACCAAGATCAAGCGCGTCAGGAACCCGGCGATGAACGGAATGCCCAGGTAGAGGAACACGCTTTTGGCAATCTCGCCGATGGTGATATTCACGATGTTGCCGGTCATGCCGAACCAGGTGGGCAGGACGGTGATGAAGACGTAGGCGTAAACGCTGTAGAACAGCACTTGGAAAATGCTGTTGAAAGCCACCAGCCCGGCGGCGTATTCGTTGTCGCCCTTCGCCAGTTCGTTCCACACGATGACCATTGCAATACAGCGCGCCAGACCGATGAGAATCAACCCGGTCATGTATTCCGGATAGCCGCGCAGGAAAATGATGGCCAGGACGAACATCAAAATGGGGCCGATGATCCAGTTTTGGATCAGCGACAGGCCAAGCACCTTCCAGTTGCGGAAGACGTCGCCCAGTTCGTCGTAGCGGACTTTCGCCAGCGGCGGGTACATCATTAGAATTAAGCCAATGGCAATCGGAATATTGGTCGTCCCGACTGAGACCGTCGTGTTGAAAGCATGGACGGCATCGGGGAACAGGAATCCAATCCCCACCCCGGCGGCCATCGCCAGAAAAATCCACAACGTGAGAAAACGATCCAAACGCGACAGTTGTCCAACGACACTGGTGCCGCGAGTCGGGGTTGAAGAAGTAGAGACGGTCATTTCGTGTAATCTCCCGGAGCTTTGAGAATTCTTTGTTCGATAGCGTCGCACACGGCGCGAGAAGCGTTCTTCACTTCTTCCAAAAATCTGAATTTAGTTTAGAGCGAAAAGAGCGCCGGATGGTGTGATGTATGTAACGACGATGGTGTGACGGAGATCGGATTCGGCGCCAGACACTGGCCCACTGCGCCGCGGCGGCCTGCGTCGGCGCTTCGCTTCCGTTAGGTGCGAAGCGCGTATAATGCTCGCGGGCGACTCACTATGACCGACTCCACTCCCGTCAGCCGCGCTCTCGTCGATTTGAAAACACCTCACCGCCTGTTCCGCCACCCCGGGCCGATCGGTTCGCTGGAGCAGGCGGCGCGCGAGCGCGGGCAATCACCCGATCAAGTGGTCCGCAGTATCGTCTTCCGAATTGCGAAGGATGACTACGTGATGGTGCTAATGGCCGGCGCGCGGCAAGTGCAGTGGCCGACTCTGCGCCGCCATTTGGGGCAATCGCGAGTGACGATGGCTAACGAGGAAGAGTTGTTGGCCGCCACCGGCTACGAAATTGGCGCGGTGTCGCCTTTTGGCCTGCCCAAGCCCATGCGGATTCTGTTGGACGAAAGCGTGCTGGCTCAGGAGGAAGTGTCCATCGGCTCAGGCGTGCGCGGGGTCACGGTGATCTTGCGCGCCGGGGATTTGAAGCGCGCGTTGGGCGAAGTGACGGTGGGAAATTTCAGCCGGTAGACTGCCGCTTCGCTTCCTGCCACAACGATTCCATCTCGTCCAGCGAGAGCGAATTGAACGCCCGGCCCTGCGCTTTGGCCTGCGCCTCGATGTAACCAAAGCGTTTGGCGAAACGTTCGCCAGTCTCGCGCAATGCCGATTCGGCGTCCACATTCAACCAGCGCGCCCAATTGACAACGGCAAACAGCAAATCGCCGATCTCGGCGGCGCGGCCGGCGTCGTCGGCGGCGGCCTGCACTTCGGCGATCTCTTCGCGTATTTTGTCCAGCACGCCGTTCACGTCCGGCCAGTCGAAACCCACGCGGGCGGCGCGCGACTGATACGTTTGCGCCAGAGCCGCCGCCGGCAGGGCCTTCGGCACGCCCGACAACATGCCGCCGTTTTTCTTTTCGGGATCGCCGTCCCGTTCCACTTCCTTCAATTTCTCCCAATTGTGAATCACGTCCTGCACGCCGTTCACTTTCACGTCGCCGAAGACGTGCGGGTGGCGGCGGATGAGTTTGGCGTTGATGCCGCCGATCACGTCGGCCATGTGGAACTCGCCGTCGTCCATGGCAATTTGCGTTTGCAGAACAACCTGCAGAAGCAGGTCGCCCAACTCTTCGCGGAGCATGTCCGGGTCGTCGGCGTCCAGCGCCGCCAACGTTTCGTAAGCCTCTTCCAATAAATTGGCGCGAAGCGTTTGATGAGTCTGCTCTTGATCCCAGGGGCAGCCGCCAGGCCCGCGCAGACGGGCAATGGTGTTTTGAAAACTTTCGAACGATCCGGCGTTGGTGAGAGCGGGGATGAAAAGCGACGTGAGATGGGCGATGTGCTTCGAGCGATCCATCTCGAACAGCGGCAGCCATTCGATCAACTCGTCCGCCGTGCCGACGGCGTGCGCCAACGCCACTTGATGGTCGTCGGCATATTGATTCATCAACGTCAGCTTCACGTCCGACGCCAGATCGGCGCTATAAAGCTGGGCGACGAGCGCAGGCGAGTCCGGGCCAAACGGCGGGTGGGCGCGCGCCGCCAGATCAAGCGCATCGGCGACGAACAGGCCTGGCAAAGCGTCCCTCTTCAACGCCAGCAGAGTTGGCTCGACGAAACTCAAACCGGAAATGATCCGCACCGGTAGATTGATTTCGGCGGCGCGTTTGCGAATCTGCTCCACCGTAGATTCACCGATCGCCGGATGGCCTGGCACGGCGTACACTACACCCTCCGCGCGCCGGCCGAGTTCAATCACGCGCTCGACAATTCGGACGTACACGTCTTCAAATTTTTCGGTTGAGTCGTAGATGCCGTCGAAAGAATGAATCGTAACCGTCGGCGGCAGAGCGGCCAGTGTGGGGTGACGCGCGGTGCGAGCATAAATTTCAGGGGCGGATGCGAGAGCCTCCCACGCTTCGCGCGTGAGCAAGTCGGCGCGGCCTGGGCCCAGGCCAAGAATGGTGATCATGGGCGGAATTGTACCTCACCCACCTCATGCCCACCCCCGAGAAAAAACGAGACTATAATTACAATCATTATGGCAGACTACTTCGTCACCATTGCCGGCAACATCGGTGTCGGCAAATCCACGTTGACGGCGCGTATGGCCGAACGGCTCGGCTGGAAACCGTTTTTTGAAGCGGTGGAGGAGAATCCGTACCTGGCCGATTTCTACGGGGACATGCAGCAGTGGAGTTTCCACTCGCAGGCCTTTTTTCTCTCGCGCCGCTTGCACCAGCACCACCAACTGCTCCAACACGACGGATCGGTTTTGCAAGACCGCAGTGTGTACGAGGATGCGGAGATTTTCGCGCGCAACTTGTTTTGTCAAGGGCAAATGACCGAGCGCGACTGGGGAACGTATTACGGCCTCTACAAGATTCTCTCGGTGCTGGTCAGGCCGCCCGATCTGGTGGTCTACCTCAAAGCCTCCGTGCCAACTCTGCTCCGGCGCATCGGCCATCGCGGGCGCGATTACGAGCGATCCATTTCCAGCGAGTATCTCGATTCGCTCAACGTCTTGTACGAGCAGTGGGTGTCCAACTTCACGCTTTGCCCGGTGCTGACGCTGGAGACGGACAACCTGGATTACGTGCAGAACGAAAATCACTTGGAACAAATTATTCAAAGGATACAGGACAGACTGCACGGGAAAGAAACGCTGGCCTTTGATTAGGTTACGCAAATCTTGACAACTCCACCGCCCCTGCGGTATATTGTCGCCACAATCGAATAGTAGAGCAGTGAGGGTGCCCTGTATCCCGGATGATCAGGGCTAAACGGCGAAGCCGGTTCAAGTCCGGCGCTGTTGCGCAACTGTAAGTTAGTCGAGTGGTCACTTAGTCGAGTAGTCGGTTAGTCAAATGGTCGCCAGACCATCAGACTACAAGACTACCAGACTACGAGACTAACAAGCCAGGTCGCCCGCCCTCCCTGCGTTCACTCAACCTCGCCGAAAGGAGTCGTGAACACTGGCCCATACTCATCACTGACCAGACCCGACTGACCCCTCGCGAGACGAGGGGTTTTTGTTTCTATAACATCCGTTTCATCCGTTCAATCCGTTGACGGAAATTCTAACCCGGAGATCAAATTACCATGCTTCGCAAATTGCTTCCAACGACAATTCTTTTCCTGCTGCTCGCCGCCTGCGCGCCCGCCACGCCGGCCGCCACCCCCACGCCCTCGCCCATCACCGTGACCGACGGCGCAGGCCGCACGGTGACATTGGCGGCGCCCGCGCAGCGCATCGTCACGCTTGCGCCATCCAACACCGAGATCCTGTTTGCTATCGGCGCCGGAGATCGTTTGATTGGCCGCGACGATTACTCCGACTACCCCGCCGAAGCGTTGAGTGTGCCGAGCATCGGCAGTCTTTACCCCAGCGTGAACGCCGAAGCCGTCGTCGCCCTCAAGCCCGATCTGGTGCTGGCCGCCGGGATCACCAGCGACGCCGATGTGAAAACGTTGAACGATCTGGGCTTGACAGTTTACAAAGGGCACAATGCCGCAAACCTTGACGACATATACGCCGACATAGTGGCGCTGGGGCAGTTAACCGGCCGCGCCACTGAAGCCGAACAACTCGTGGCCGATTCCCGGAGCCGCGCCGACGCCGTCACTTCCAAGACGAGCGGCGCCGGCAACAAGCCCGTCGTCTTGTACGAAATTGACGCCACCGAACCGTCCAAGCCCTGGACGGCCGGGCCGGGATCGTTTATTGATTTGCTGATCACAATGGCCGGGGGCGAGAACGTCGGCCGAGTGGGCAGCAGCGATTACTTCCAACTCAGCCTCGAACAACTGGTCGCGCAAGACCCGGACGTGATCGTGCTGGGTTCGGCCACGTACGGCGGGCAAACACCGGAGATGGTGGCCCAACGCGCCGGATGGGAAAGCATCAAAGCCGTGCAGAACGGCGCGGTGTATACGTTTGACGACAACTTAGTCAGCCGCCCCGGCCCGCGCGTGGTGATCGGTTTGGAAACACTCGCGAAACTTATTCATCCCGAACTGTACAAGTAACCGATATTGCGGAACAGAACGGCATAGTATTCCTCCGCGGAAACTATGCCGACCGCGAAGATTTTTGAACCGCGAAGGCGCGAAGAACGCCAAGATTGAAGAAAATGGAAGAGAAAACTTTGCGCCCTTCGCGTCTTCGCGGTGTTATTTTGGTAGCGGCTGGAGGCCGCGTTATGAAGCCGTTCGCTCTGTGCCTCGCCGCGCTGGCCGTCTCCGCGCTGGCCGCCGTTGCTATCGGCGCCATCGCCATCCCGCCAGGCGCGATCATCGCCCTGCTTCTGTCGCGCCTGCCGTTCTATCCGCAACCCGCGCCCTACCCGGATACGTTCGCGACGATCTTGTTCGAAATCCGTCTGCCGCGCGTAGCGCTCACCGCGTTGATGGGCGCGGCGTTGGCCGCCGCCGGAACGACGTATCAGGGTTTGTTTCGCAACCCGCTGGCCGATCCCTATCTCGTCGGCGTGGCATCGGGCGCAGGGTTAGGCGCGACGATTGCGCTGACATTTCCAATTCCAAATACCTTTATCGGAATGAGCCTCGTGCCGGTGGGCGCGTTCGTCGGCGCGACACTCACGGTGGCGTTGGTGGTATTGAGCGCGCAAGTGGGCCGCACCACGCCGATCTCCACGATGCTGCTGGCGGGAGTCGCCGTCGGCGCATTTACATCGGCCTTCACCACATTTCTCATGTTGCGCTCGCCGGAGGGTCTGCGCCGGGCGTTCAACTGGCTGTTGGGCGGCTACACCAGCGGCGGCTGGCTTCCGGTTTGGATCATCCTGCCGTACCTCGCCGCCGGCTTGATCATTCTGCAATTCAACGCCAGGGCCCTCAATGTTTTGCAGTTGGACGAAGAACAAGCGCGGCAGTTGGGGATCAACGTCGAACGATTGAAACTGATCCTGGTCGGCGCGGCCACGTTGATGACGGCGGCGGCGGTGTCGTTCGGCGGGCTGATCGGATTTGTCGGCTTGGTCGTGCCGCACGCGCTCCGCATGATCGCCGGCCCGGACTATCGCAAGTTGATCCCGCTTTCGGCATTGGGCGGCGCGGCGTTTTTGATCGCCGCCGATCTGATCGCGCGCACGATTCTGGCCCCGACCGAATTGCCGGTGGGCGTCGTCACCGCGTTGGCCGGAGCGCCCTTTTTCGTCTTTCTTCTCCGGCGGCTCAAACGATCTGTGTTTTAGAAACCACAGATTGCACGGATTACACGAATAAATTCGTGTAATCCGTGCAATCTGTGTAATCCGTGGTTACAAAATGGCGGCATTACATTTGTCCAACCTCTCGGCCGGGTACGGATCGCATCTTGTCCTGCGCGGTGTGAGTTTCACTGTCGGCGGCGGCGAAGTGCTGGCGCTCGTCGGGCCCAATGGCGCGGGCAAGTCCACGCTCATTCGGGTGATCAGCGGCGTCGTTCCGGCGCGCGGCGGCGAGGTCTGTCTCGACGATGTTAACTTGCTCGCCCTCTCTCCATCCGAGCGGGCCAAACGCGTTGCCGTCGTCCCACAAATGATCCACTTGCCGGACGCTTTCACCGTCGGCGAGATCGTGCTGATGGGGCGCACGCCGCACTTGCCGTTGTGGGCCGCCGAGAGCCGCCGTGATTGCGAAATCGCCTGGCGCGCGATGCGGCGCACGCAGATCGAATCGCTGGCCGAGCGCCGCGCGCACGAACTATCCGGCGGCGAACAGCAGCGCGCCGTGATCGCCCGCGCCCTGGCGCAAGAGCCGCGCGTTTTGCTGTTGGATGAGCCGACGGCGCATCTCGACCTCAAACACCAGATCGCCGCACTGGAATTGATACAATCGTTGGCCAAGGACAGCGGTTTGGCGGTGCTGATGACTCTGCACGACCTGAATCAAGCCGCGATCTACGCCGACCGGGTGGCATTGATGAGCCAGGGCGAGATCGTGGCTCAGGGCAGCGCCGGTGAAGTGTTCACCGCCGGGCAGTTGAGCAAAGTGTACGGCGTGCGCGTCGCGCTGGCCAAGCATCCGGTGCACGGCACGCCGCTCGTCGCGCCGATTGCCAATGGAGGCCACGAATGAGAATCACTCGCGTGTACACCCGCACCGGCGACGACGGCTCCACCGGACTCGGCGGCGGCCAGCGCGTCCCGAAGGATTCGCTTCGGGTGCAGGCCTACGGCACGGTGGACGAATTGAATTCGGCCATCGGAGTCGCGCTGGCGCACGGCTTGTGCGAACGGTTGACTCACGTTTTGCCCGTTATCCAAAATGAGCTTTTTGATCTCGGCTCGGATTTGTGCTACGTCGAAGAAGACATAGATAAATACAATCCGCCGCAGATCGAAGCGCGGCACATTGAGCATTTGGAAATGCTGATAGACGAGTTGACGAAAGCGGTCGGGCCGCTGGAAAATTTTGTTTTGCCGGGCGGCGCGGGTGGCGCGGCGCATTTGCACGTCGCCCGCACGGTCTGCCGCCGCGCCGAGCGCGAAGCCATTGCCCTTTCGCGCGTCGAGGGCGTGGGCGAGTTTGCCCTGCAATACTTGAACCGACTGGCGGATGCGTTGTTCGTGATGGCGCGCTACGAAAATAAAATGCGCGGGATAGCCGAGCCGCAGTGGAATGAAGGCGCTTGAGTCCCGCCTCGCCCGCACATTGATGATTCAAGGGACGGCGTCGCACGTCGGCAAGAGTGTGATCACCGCCGCGTTCTGCCGCTTGTTCGCTCGCGCCGGGTACCACGTCGCGCCGTTCAAAGCGCAAAACATGTCCAACAACTCCTTCGTCACCCGCGAGGGCGGCGAGATGGGGCGAGCGCAAGTTTTTCAAGCGCAAGCCGCCGGAGTTGAGCCGCACGTGGACATGAATCCGATTCTGCTCAAGCCCGGCGCGGACACCAGCACGCAAGTCGTCGTCCTCGGTCAGCCGGTGAGCAGTATGGACGTGCGCGAATATCACGCCTATCAGAAGATCGCGTTTGACGCCGTCAAGTCCGCGTTTGCGCGGTTGAAGAAGCAGTACGATCTTGTCGTCATCGAGGGCGCGGGCAGTCCGGCCGAGATTAATCTGCGCGGCCGCGACATCGTCAATATGAAAGTGGCGGCGCTGGCAGAGGCGCCGGTCCTGCTCGTCGGCGATATCGAGCGCGGCGGCGTGTTGGCCTCGCTCGTCGGCACAATGGCTTTGCTCCGGCCCTCCGAGCGCAAGCGCGTGCGCGGCTACATCATCAACAAATTTCGTGGCGACCCCACGCTCCTCGATCCGGGCCTTGAATTTCTCAAAAGGCGAACCGGCATCCCTTCGCTCGGCGTTCTGCCCTACGTTTTCGGTTTGCCGGTGGATGAAGA
>CAYYCF010000102.1:0-1859 GCA_964470235.1 uncultured Anaerolineales bacterium
GTGCCGCTCGATCTGCAAGCCGCCGTGCGCGCCTGTTTCGATCTCGTCGGCTACGAGAATCTGCTGGACTATACGCAGCCGCTCCCGCCGCCGGAGTTGAGCGCCGACGACGCCGCGTGGTCAAAGGAACGGCTCAAAGGACTAGATGCTCAAACAAATCAAATGGCAAACCTTCCCTCGTGATTTCGCAGTCATTCAAATTGGCTTCGCCCTATTTGGTCTCTCCATCGCCTGCCTTATCCGATCCGACCTGGGCACCAGCCCCTGGGTAGTATTTGAAGTGGCCTTGCTCAAGTTCATCCCCATCACGCCTGGGCAGGCCGGCATCATGGTCGGAGCCGGAGTGCTGCTCATTGCTTTGCTGCTGCGCGAGCCGGTGGGCTGGGGCACGATGGCGAACATCGTTTTCATCGGTCTGTGGGAAGACCTGTCTCTAAAATATCTTCCCCGCGCGCAAAGTTTTTTCCCACTGCAAGCGTTGTATCTTGCCCTGGGCGTGATCATCATGGGCAGTGCGACGGCCATTTACATTGGCGTGAACGCCGGCGCCGGGCCGCGCGACAGTTTGATGCTGGCCGTGTCGCGGACGACAAAACGCAGTGTGCGGCTGGCGCGCACGTTGGTGGAGATTGCGGTCGTCGCTACCGGCTGGCTGTTGGGCGGCCCCATCGGCATTGGCACGCTGATTTTCGCGCTCACCATCGGTCCGGCGGTGCAGTTCGGATTCAGATTATTCAAGGTCGCGCCTCACGCGCCTAAAGCGCTTGAGGCGGGGACGGATTAATTTCTCTGAGTTCCTTGAGTTCCTGTATTCCCCGGAAATGAGGGAACTCAAGGAAAGAATGGAACGTGTGCGCGCTCTCTATCTTTTTGACATGGACGCCGTGCTCCTCCGTTCCGGCGGCTACCACGCGGCGCTGACCGCCACGGTTAATCATTTCGCCGTCGAGATGGGCTTTGACGCGCCGGACCTGACGGACGATGAAATAGAAGCATTCGAAGCGGCAGGCGTCACGAGTGAATGGGATTCGGCGCCGATCTGCCTGGCCGCCCTATGGCTCGATGGCCGCTCGCGCCCCGACTTTCCCGCCATCGTCAAACGTGTAGGCGCAGAAACACGGCAGGGCGAGTGTCCCGCCGAAGCGGCGCACCGGATTTTTTCCAGCCCCGTCAAACATGCAAAATTGGACGAACTGCTATTGAACTCCCGCGACATCCGCCGCTCGCGCGTGATGTCGGCCTTTCAACAATTCACACTCGGCCAGGCGTTTGAATCAACCTACGGTTTGCCGCGCACTATTGAAACGGAAGCGTTCTTGTTGAAATATGATCGCCCGTCGTTGACCAGACCGATTCCGGCGAACTCGGTCATCTACACCGCGCGGCCATGCCGTCTGCCGCGTGACGCGCCGCCCGCGGCGGGCTATGCGCCCGAAGCGGAGTTGGGTGCGGAGTTGGTCGGGGTGGGGCATTTGCCCATTGTTGGATTCGGTTCGATGCAATGGCTCGAAGCGCAAATCGGCGGTCTGGCGGAACACTACGTCAAACCCTCGCCCGTGCACGCCCTGGCGGCCATCGCCGTCGCGTCCGGCGCGCCGGAATCCGAATCGCTCATCGCCGCCGCGTCGAAGGCGCGCGGCGAGACTCCGGCGCTGTTCAATGAATTGCGCGGCGGGCGGGTGACGGTGTTTGAGGATTCGGCGCGCAGTATCGGTGGCGTGCGCGAGGCGGTGAGGATGTTGGGGGCGGGTTGGGAATGCGTGGGCATCGGCATCGCCAGCGGCGGCCCCAAGCTGGCCGCGCTGGAAAAGGCGGCGGATCGGATTTATGCTTCGGTAGATGAGGCGATTGAAAAGGAA
>CAYYCF010000102.1:1959-3990 GCA_964470235.1 uncultured Anaerolineales bacterium
GAAACAGTTCTAGATCGATTCTTGCGATACGTTCAAATCCACACCACCAGCGACCGACGCTCGACTACCACGCCCAGCAGTGAGCGCCAGTGGACTCTGCTCAAGCTGTTGGCGGACGAATTGCGCGCCATCGGCGCGAGCGACGTGAAGCTCACCGAGCACGGCTTTGCGCTGGCGACGATTCCGGCCACACTCAAAACCAAAGGCGCGCCAACGGTGGCCTTCTTCGGCCATGTTGACACCACGGAAGATTTCAACGGCGAGGGCGTCAAGCCCGTCGTTCACCGCAAATGGAACGGCAAGGCCATTGTTCTGCCCGACGACAAGAGGCAGATCATCGATCCCGCAAAATATGCCGAGATGAAGCAATACGTCGGCAAGGATTTGGTGACGGCCAGCGGCAAGACTCTGCTGGGGGCGGACGACAAATCGGGCGTGGCGGTGATCATGACCCTGGCCGATCATTTGCTTCACCATCCTGAGATCGAGCACGGGCCGATCCGCATTTGCTTCAACCCCGACGAGGAGATCGGCCACGGCGTGGAGAAGCTCGACCTCAAGGAACTCGGCGCGGACGTGGCTTACACGCTCGACGGCGAGAACCCGGGCGAAGTGAACTGGGAGACGTTTTCGGCGGACGAGGGCCGGCTGACCATCGAGGGCGTCTCGACGCATCCTGGCGAGGGGCGCAAATACAAAATGGTGAACGCGGTGAAGCTGGCCTCGCGGTTGATCGCCGCCCTACCCGTCGAACACGGCAGTTCGGAAACGACCGAAGCGCGTCAGGGTTACATTCATCCGTCCGAGATCGCGGGCAACGTGGCCCAAGTCGAGGTGCGTTTTATTCTGCGCGATCACGACGACGACCTGCTAAAAGCCAGAGGCGATCAACTGCGCGGACTGGTGGCGGGGATGCAGGCCGCCGAGCCGCGCGCCAAATTCGATCTTCACATTGAGCCGAGCTATCGCAACATGGGCAATTGGATTCGCAAGAATATGCTGCCGGTGGATTTGGCTTACGAGGCCATGCGCGCCGCCGGATTGACTCCCTCCAGCCCGCCGGTGCGCGGCGGAACGGACGGCTCGCGCCTGACTGCGCGCGGCTTGCACACGCCCAACCTGTTCACCGGCCAGCACAACCTGCACGGTCCGCACGAATACATCTGCGTGCAAGATATGGAATTGTCGGTGAAGGCGCTGACGGAACTGGCGCAGTTGTGGGCGAAGAAGGGGGCGGGGTACAAGGGCGGGAAGCAAAAATAAAGAAATCCCAAATCCCAAATCTCAAATTCCAAATTCAAATTACAAAACTTCCCGGAATCCTTTCACAACTCTTCTCACCCCCTCCACGGGATTCTCCCCGCCGGCCGCTTTGACCACCGCCGAGCCGATGATTACTCCGTCGGCGATCTGGCCGACTTCGGCGGCCTGCGCCGGGGTGCTGATCCCGAACCCGACCGCCACCGGCGTTTCGGTTTTCTCTTTCACGCGCCCGACAAACGTTTTCAAATCGGCGGGCAAGTGCGCTCGCTCGCCGGTCACGCCGGCCACGGATACGAGATAAACAAAGCCGCGCGCCGACGCCGCCACTTTTTCGATCCGCTCCGGCGTTGACGTGGGCGCGAGCATGTAAATCGGCGAAAGGCCGTTCGCCGCGCATTCGCTTTCGAGTTCTCCGGCTTCTTCAATCGGCAGGTCGGGAACGATGAGTCCGTCTGCGCCCGAGTCGGCGGCGGCGCGCGCGAATCGTTCAATCCCGTAAGAGAGAATCGGGTTGAAATAACCCATGAGCATAAAAGGCAGCGCCACGCCGCGCCGCCGCAGTTCGGCAGTCATCTCGATGCAACGCGCAACCGTGATTCCATTTTCGAGCGCAGTTTGAGCCGCGCGTTGGATCGTCGGGCCGTCGGCCAGCGGATCGCTGAACGGCACGCCGAGTTCGATCAAATCCGCGCCGGCGTCGGCGGCGGCCTGCACGCACGCCAGCGACGTTTCCGGATCGGGATAGCCCAACGTGAGATAGGGCATGAG
>CAYYCF010000102.1:4090-8369 GCA_964470235.1 uncultured Anaerolineales bacterium
ACCGTATCCAAATCCTTATCCCCTCTGCCGGATAAGTTGACAATCACGATTTCATCCCTCCCCATCCTCGGCGCGCGCTTGATCGCTTCGGCGACGGCGTGCGAGGATTCGAGCGCGGGAATAATGCCTTCGGTTTTGCACAGCAGAGAGAATGCGGCCAGCGCTTCGTCGTCGGTGGCGGAGGTGTAAAATGCGCGCTCGGCGTCGCGCAGGGAGGCGTGTTCCGGCCCCACGGCGGCGTAGTCCAATCCGGCCGAGATCGAATGCGTGTCGGCGATCTGCCCATCCGGCGTTTGCAGGACAAACGTCTTGGCCCCGTGCAGAACGCCGACCCGCCCTTTCGCCGGATCGCTGAACCGCGCCGCGTGTTTGCCGCTGGCGATTCCCTCTCCGCCTGCCTCGACGCCGATGAGTTCCACGTTTTCATCGCCGATAAACTCGTAAAAGAGTCCAATAGCATTCGACCCGCCGCCGACGCACGCGATCAGCGTGTCGGGCAATCGCCCGGCCTGCGCCAAAATCTGCGCGCGCGCTTCGCGCCCGATCACCGATTGAAAATCGCGCACCATTGTCGGGTAGGGGTGCGGGCCGAGCGCCGAGCCGAGCAAATAATGAGTCGCGTGAACATTCATTACCCAATCGCGGATCGCTTCGTTGATCGCGTCTTTCAACGTCTTGCTTCCGCCGTCCACGCCGCGCACGTTCGCGCCCAGCAGTTGCATTCGGAGCACGTTTGGCTGCTGTCGGGCCATGTCCACCGTGCCCATGTAAACGATGCACTCCAAACCGAGCAGAGCGCATGCGGTGGCCGTCGCCACGCCGTGCTGCCCCGCGCCCGTTTCGGCGACGATGCGGGGCTTGCCCATGCGTTTTGCCAACAGCGCTTGGCCGAGCGCGTTGTTGATCTTGTGCGCCCCGGAGTGGGCCAGGTCTTCACGCTTGAGGTAAATCTGTGCGCCGCCTAAGTGTTCGCCGAGCCGCCGCGCGTGCGTGAGCGGCGTCGGCCTGCCGACGTAAGTTTTCAACAGATGATCGAGTTCGCGTTGAAACGAGTCGTCTGCCTTCGCCTGCTCGTAGGCCGCTTCGAGTTCGGCCAGCGCCGGCATGAGCGTTTCCGGGACGAACTGGCCGCCGTAGGGGCCGAACTTTCCGTTGGAGTTAGTTGATGTCATATGCGTCTGGCCGCCTCAATAAATGCTTTCACCTTCTCCGCATCTTTCACGCCGGGAGCAGACTCGACTCCCGAAGCGACATCCACGCCCCAGGGCCGCACGCGGCGGACGGCCTCGGCCACGTTTGCCGGAGTGAGCCCGCCCGCCAACAGCATGCGGGTCCCTTTCGCAATCTGCGCCGCCGATTCCCAATCCGTCGTTTGCCCGGTGCCGCCGAATGCGCCGGGAACGTGGGCGTCTACAAGCAGGTCCGGGCGATGCGCGCTCCGCAAATCACAAGAAATCTCCGTAGCAGCGGCTTGAGTCGCTCTCTGCCGTTGACGACTCAAGTCGTCACTACGATTTCGTAAAGCCATGAAGGCGCGGCCGCCCATCGCCCTCAAAACGTCGTCCGGCTCGTCGCCGCTCAACTGCGCCCAATCCAAATTGCATTCGTCGAGGACGGCCTTCATGCGCTCCGCCGTTTCGTTGACGAATACGCCGACGAGCGCGGGCGGGTTAGGCCGTGCGCGGAGCGCGGCGGCGATTTTTTTGGCGGCCGCCGGTTCGACACGGCGCGGACTCTGCGGATAGAAATTCAGCCCGATCATGTCCGCGCCCGCTTCGGCGGCCATGAGCGCGTCGTCGAGAGTGGTCACGCCGCAAATCTTGACGATCATTGCATACCGCTTCGCGCCAGTTCCCGGACTTTCCCTGCCACGTCCGACGCGCGGACGAGCGCCTCGCCCACCAGCACCGCATTCACGTCCAGACCGCAGAAATCGCGCGGCGAACTGAGGCCGCTTTCAGAAACGACGGTGACGCCCGGTGGAATGAGCGGGCGAAGTCTGCGGGTCGTATCGAGACTCACCGAAAAGTCGCGCAGGTCGCGGTTGTTGATCCCGATGAGAGTCGCGCCGCAGCGCAGAGCGCGGTCAATCTCTTCGCCAGTGTGCGCTTCAACCAGCGCCGCCAGGCCGAGATCGCGCGCCAGCGTTTGAAACGCGCCCAACTCGCCGTCGCTCAACCCGGCGACAATGAGCAGGATAGCATCTGCGCCGTTCGCCCGCGATTCGTAGATTTGATAGCGGTCGCAGATGAAATCTTTTCGCAGAAGCGGCAAACGCAGATCGAGCGCGGCGATCCGGCGCAGAACCTCCAGCGATCCGCCGAAATACTTTTCGTCGGTCAGCACCGAAATCGCCGCCGCCCCGTTCTCTGCATACGCCCGCGCCAGCCGGATCGGCTCGAAGTCGGTCATCATCACGCCTTGGGACGGCGATCCCTTTTTCACTTCGGCGATCAGCGCCGGCGGGTAGGGGGCGCGCTTGAGCGCGGAGGCAAAATCGAGCGGTGGGCGCGCCGACTCGATCGGCCGCATCAATTCCATCAAGGGCCGGCGTTCTTTCTGCGCGGTCACTTCGGCCCGCTTGTGGGCGAAGATTTCCGTGAGAATCGTCACGACATTTCACCGCGGAGAGCGCAGAGCACGCGGAGAGAAAGCAGACAGAAAAACTCTGCGCTCTCCGCGTGCTCTGCGGTTAATTTCGCGCAAACTCCGTCGAAAGCCGAACCAGCGCATCGAGCTTTGCCAGGGCTGCGCCGCTGTCGAGCGACTTTCGCGCTTCGGCCAGCCCGCCGGCCAGATCGCCTGTGTCGGCGGCGATGGCGGCGGCGGCGTTCAACAGCACCGTCTCCTGGCGCGCGCCATTCGACTCGCCGCTCAACAAACCGCGCAGGATCGCCGCGTTCTCTTCGGGCGCGCCGCCTTTCAGTTCGGCGGGGTCAGCGCGGCCGAGGCCGAGCGACTGCGGATCGAGATCAAACGTCGTCACCGCTCCGTCCTTGAGATGGCTGACGCGGTTCACTCCGGCGGTGGTGAGTTCGTCCAACCCGCCGTGTCCGTGCACCACGTACACCGCCACCCCGCCGAGTTCGCCGAACACGGTCGCCAGCGTTTCGGTGAGCGACGGCTCGTACACGCCGATCAACTGCCGGTTTGCGCCGGCCGGGTTGGTGAGCGGCCCCAGCGCGTTGAAGATCGTGCGTTGCCCCAACTCTCTGCGCGGGCCGACGACGTGCTTCATCGCCGGATGGAATTTCGGCGCGAACAAAAAGCCGATGCCGATCTCGTCAATGCACTTTGCGACTCCCTCCGGCGTGAGTTCAATGTTGACGCCGAGCGCGCTCAACACGTCGGCGGAGCCGCAGGCCGAGGACGCGGCGCGGTTGCCGTGTTTGGCAACGCTGCGTCCCGTTCCGGCGACGACGAAGGCCGCCGCCGTCGAAACGTTGAACGTGCCCGCGCCGTCGCCGCCCGTTCCGGCGGTGTCGAACAGCGCGCCGCCGCGCTTCGGCTCGATGCGAGTCGCGTGCGCCCGCATGGCCCGCGCGCTTCCGGTGATCTCGTCCACCGTTTCGCCTTTCATGCGCAGAGCGACGAGGTAGCCGCCGATCTGCGCGGCGGTGGCCGTGCCGCCCATGATGTCCGCCATGGCGCTTTCGGCTTCTGCCCGGGTCAAATTCTCGCGGCGGAGGAGTTTGGGGAGAATATTTTTTATCATGCTCATAAAGTCGAATAGTCTTGTGGTCAAGTAGTCGCGTGGTCGTCGGGCTACTTGACTACTCGACTACATGACTAAAAAGTTTTCGAGAATTGTCTTTCCATGTTCCGTTAAGATGCTTTCGGGGTGGAATTGCACGCCGAAGGTGGGCCGGTCGCGGTGGCGCAGGGCCATCACTTCGCCTTCGAGGGTGTGCGCTTGAATTTCGAGACAGGCCGGCAGGGGTTCTTGCACGATGAGGGAGTGATAGCGCGTGGCGTTGAACGGCGAGGGCAGTCCGGCGAACAAATCCTGGCCGTTGTGGTAGATGGGCGACGTTTTGCCGTGCATGATGCGCGGAGCGCGGCTCACTTGGCCGCCGAACACCGCGCCGATGCACTGGTGGCCGAGGCACACGCCCAGCACCGGAATCTTGCCGGTGAAGCGCAGGATGGCGTCGTTGGAGATGCCGCCGTCCGCCGGGCCGCCGGGGCCGGGGGAGATGACAAGGTGAGTGGGCGACAAGGCGGCCAGATCGGCGAGCGTAATTTGGTCATTTCGGAACACGCGGATGTCCGCGCCGAG
>CAYYCF010000103.1:0-1649 GCA_964470235.1 uncultured Anaerolineales bacterium
CAAGTTGACGTCGCCCATGGACAGTAAATGAAATCGTGGGACCGGGTCGCATGCTTTTCGCGGGCTGTGCCTGCGCCCGCGATCTTCTCCGCTCTCCTCGCCCTCGCCGTCGCCCGCGCACTCCTCATTACCTTTCCTCTGCAATTTAATTGGCTGGGCCGCTGGCCGCTGGTATTGATCGGCAGTGTGGCAGTCAACCCACTGCGCGATTGGGTGTTGATCCTCGGCGTGATAGGCGCGGTGATCGCGATCAAGACGCCGAAGGTTTTTAAGACCTTCGGAGTCTATGCGCTTGCCGCCGTCGTCGCCATCCTCTACCTCCGCACGCTCGCGCCCACCGTGGGCGAAGCCGACACGTTTGAGTTTCAAGTCAACGCTATTCGCCTCGGCATCTCGCATGGAAGCGGCTATCCTCTGTATTTGATCCTGGCGAAATCATTCAGCCTTCTGCCTATCGGCGGCACGGCGGCGTTTCGCGTCAACCTGTCGTCGGCCGCTTTCGGCGTCACCGCCGCGCTCATGGTGTTCGCCGTCGGGCGCGCTCTCGGCGCCCGGCGCGCGGCCTCGTGGATTGCCGCGTTGAGTTTCGCCGCCTCCATCGGCTTCTGGTCTCGCGCCGTCGAAGCGGAAGTGTACACTCTGCACGTCACGCTGGTTGGGTTGATTCTGTTGATCGCGCTTTGGAAGTTAGAAGCTGGAAATTGGAGGTTGGAAGTTGGAGATAGGAAGTTGGAGGTTGGAGGTTGGAGGTTGGATTATCTGCTGGCCTTCGTGTTCGGGTTGTCATTGACGAATCATCTGACAACGATCTTGCTCGCGCCGGCCGTGCTGATCGCATATGGCATATCGCAAATCGCTTATCGCTTATCGCCATCGGCCATAAGCTACGCGAAGCGGCCATCGGCCATCAACCATCAGCAATCCGCAATCCGCAATCAGCAATCAGCCACCCGCCTTGGGATTTGGTTCTTGGGATTTGGAATTTGTCTACTCCTCGGCCTCAGCTTGTACCTTTACCTCCCCCTGCGTTGGCCGGCCCTCAACAACAGCGAACCGATGACCTGGGAACTTTTCCGCCATTTCATTACCGGGCAAGAGGCGCAAGGGGCGTTGAGATTGAATGCCTGGACTACCGATTGGAGTCGTTATGCCATCGTGGGGCGCAAAGCATTGGATCAGTTTGGATGGGTTGGCGCGATCACGGCGCTCATCGGACTGATCGCGCTGGCGCGCAAGCGGCCTTCTGCCGCGCTCGTCACCTTTGCCGTCTACGCGGCATTTGCTTTTTTCGGACTCTCTTTCTACGTCCCTGATCCCGATTACTCCTCATTCCTCCTGCCGGCGCATTTTGTGCAGGCGGCCTGGATAGCGGTGGGCATCACCGCAATACTCAACACACAATACACAATACTCAAAGCGCGCCCTTGTTGGGTATTGAGTATTGTGTATTGTGCATTCGCCCTTATTCCCGCCACTCTCATCTGGACAAATCTCCCCCGCGTGGATCAGTCGCGCGACTGGCGCGAATACCGGCTGGGCCAAACCATCCTCGGCCAACCGTTGAAAGGGAACGCCGCCATTCTGGCGGATAGCGAACTGATCGCCCCGCTCTACTATCTGCAAGTGGCGGAAGGGGTTCGGCCCGACCT
>CAYYCF010000103.1:1749-7160 GCA_964470235.1 uncultured Anaerolineales bacterium
AACTGATCGCCCCGCTCTACTATCTGCAAGTGGCGGAAGGGGTTCGGCCCGACCTCGACATCGTGGTCTTGCCAAACGAAGAGGCGTATCGCGCCGAACTCGACTCGCGCCTCGCGAACGGCCAGACGGTTTACCTAGGGCGCTACCTGCCGCATCTGGCGGATTCATACTATCTGCACTCGGTCGGCCCATTGGCTGAGGTCGGACTGACGCTGGGTGCCCTGCCGGATTCTGCGGTGCGCGTTGATAAGACTTTCGGCGGCGTGATTCGTTTGCGCGGCATTGCGCTCGACTCGCCAACCGTCGCCGCCGATCAGGCTCTGCGCCTCACACTCTATTGGCAGGCCATTCGGCCGCCCGACAACTACCGCGTTGCATTGCGCTTGATCGATTCGCAGGGCAGGCCCGCCCTGACCGGCGCGGCCGCCGTCCCCGTTTCGCAAATGTATCCGACCGCGGCCTGGCCGCTGGACGACGTGGTCAGCGATTTTCATTCGTTTGAAATGGATCCCACGCTCGATCCCGGCGAGTACAAACTGCAAGTCGGCCTGTTCGCGCCGTTCGCCGAAGAGGGCTTGGCGACCGACGGCGGCGACTGGCTCACGCTTGCGCCGATCACGGTTCTGCCGCCGTTGGAAGGGCCGACCGTCCCTCACCCGTTGCGAGCGCGCTTCTCGAACGGACTGTGGCTGATGGGCTACGACGCGCCAACATCTGCCGCGCCTGGTTCGCCCATTGAGGTGACGCTTTACTGGTTGAGGCCGCCAGAATTGAAAGGAAATCTGACGGCGCAATTGTGCGCGGGAGAATCCCACTGCGCCACAATTCAAATTGACCCGGCGGTTCGCCCGGCGGCGCGCATCTTTGAAACGCGCGCGACTCTGGCCGCGCCGGATCAAACGGGCGAACTGCCTCTGTGGATCGGGATAGATGGTGAAACGGTGGCTTGTGGATCGGTGGCGGCGTCGCGGTGTGAACTGCCGCCCCTGAGGATCGTGGGCGCGCGGCTGTCCACCAATGCGGTCAATTTTGAAAATCAGATCGCGCTGGAGTCGCTGCAACTCGAAACGCCAATTTCATCCCCAGGCGGCACGGTGATCATTACGGCGCAATGGCGCGGCTTGCGGCCAATGGAAAATGATTACACGGTGTTCATGCACCTGCTTGGCCCGGACGGGTTGGTGCATGGGCAGGTGGATGCCTGGCCGGTGCAAGGCACACTGCCCACCAGCCAATGGACGATCAACGAAACCATTGCCGATCGCTTCGAGGTTCATGTCCCCGACGACGCGCCGCCGGGTGAATATACCGTTGAGGCCGGTTGGTATTTGCTTTCCACACTGCAACGGCTGGCGGCGCTCGACGCTCGCGGCGTGGCGATTGACGACAAGTATTTGTTGAAGGGACTGACGATTAAATGATGAACGATGAATGATGAATGGCTTTGTTCATTGATCATTGTTTCATTGTTCATTGCTCCTTGTTCATTGTATAATCCTCGCCACTGCTATGGCGGCATCCATCACCATCAAGGGCATCAAAGAGGGCCTGCTGGTCACCGTCGGCGATGGCGACTGGGCCGAGGTCGCGCCCGAGCTATTGACGAAATTGCGGGAAGGCGGCGAGTTCTTTCGCGGCGCGCGCGTGGTTCTGCAATTGGGCGCGCGCAGTCTGGGCGCCGCCGACCTGGGCAAACTGCGCGACGACTTTGGCGATTTGCGGATCAATTTGTGGACGGTGCTTTCAGAATCCACGCTCACTGAAAGCGCGGCCAAAGCGTTAGGGCTGGAAGTGACTTTGCCTAAACCGCCAACGCCGCCCGACCTGCCGCCCATCAGCCCGATGGAGGATGGCAGTGAAGCGATTCTTGTGCATAACACGCTGCGTTCCGGCAAGTCGGTGAAGTATCCCGGCCACGTGGTGATCATCGGCGACGTGAACGCCGGGGCGGAAGTGATCGCCGCCGGAAACGTGATCGTGTGGGGGCGCGTGCGCGGCACAGTGCAAGCCGGTTCTGAAGGCAACGCCGAGTCTATTGTGTGCGCCCTCGATCTCGCTCCCACGCAGTTGCGCATCGGCCAGGCGATTGCGACTTCTCCCAAACGGCGCGGCAAGCCGGAGCCGGAGACGGCGCGGGTGAAGAACGGACAGATTGTGGCCGAGCGTTGGAAAGCGAATGATAAATGATGAATGATGAATGCAGAATGATGAATTAATCCACATTCATCATTCCGCATTCTGCATTCCGCATTTCGGAGACGGGCGCATGAGTGGAACGGTTATCACTATAACTTCGGGCAAGGGCGGCGTGGGCAAAACCACGGCCACGGCCAACATCGCCGCGGGGCTGGCCTCGGACGGCGCGAAAGTGATCTGCATTGACGCCGACATTGGCCTGCGCAATCTGGACGTGGTGATGGGGCTGGAAAACCGCATCGTTTACGATCTGGTGCACGTGGTGGAAGGCACGGCCAAAGTGAAACAGGCCATGATCCGCGACAAACGTTTGCCCAATCTCTGCCTCATCCCCGCCGCGCAAACCCGCGACAAATCGGCCGTCAGCCCGTCCGACATGATCCGCGTGTGCGACGAACTGCGGCGGGATTTTGATTACGTCATGATCGACTCGCCGGCCGGAATCGAGCGCGGTTTTCGCAACGCCATTGCGCCGAGCGACAAAGTGCTCATCGTGACCAACCCGGAAGTGTCCGCCGTGCGCGACGCCGACCGCATCATCGGACTGGTGGAGAGCGAGGAGAAAGGCCCGCCGTCGCTCATCCTCAACCGCATCAAACCGGAGATGGTGAAGCGCGGCGACATGTTGAGCATTGACGACGTGCTGGACGTGCTGGCGATTGATCTGATTGGCATTGTGCCGGAAGACGAGCTGATCGTCATCGGCAGCAACCGCGGCACGCCGGTGGCGCTCGACGAGAAGTCGCGCGCCGGGCAGGCCTTCCGCAACATTGCCCGCCGCCTCAAAGGCGAGCCAGTGCCGTTTATGGATTTGGACAAGCAAGACGGCTTCTTGAGCCGCTTGGGCAAATTGATGAAACCCGGAGGATGAGATGACCAGCTTCTTCAATCGCATCACCGGGCGCCAGCCGCCCAGCAAACAAGTGGCCAAAGACCGGCTCAAGCTGGTGTTGATCCATGATCGCACCGACGTATCGCCCGCCATTATCGAGGAAATAAAGGACGAGATCATCGCCGTGATTTCGCGCCACGTCGACATTGACCGCTCGGGAGTCGAGATCAAGCTCACCCAAGAAGAGCACGAAAGCCGATTAGTGGCGGATATTCCTCTGCTGAAAAATCCTCGTCGTAGGCGTTGAATATGACAACGGATGTAAACGGATGATCCAATTCAATCCGTTCTATCCGTTCCATCCGTTGACGAAAGATTTCTCGTGACCGCTCTCCTCCAAAGCCGTCCACGCCGCATCTGGCAATACTTCGACATCTGGTTGCTGGCGATGGTGGCCCTGCTCACCATCTTCGGCGTGGCGATGATTCGCTCCGCCACATTTGAAAGCCCCGAACTCGCCGGCCTGCCGGCGGTGCAAATCCGGTGGGCCGTGATCGGCCTGGTTGTGGTGTTTGTAACGGCGGCAATTGACTACCGCTATTGGCAATCCCTCGCCCGTCCACTCTACGGGTTTGTGCTCGTGTGGCTTGGATTGGTGTTCATCACCGGCTTAGTGTTGCACGGCGCGCAGAGATGGGTGGACTTCTTTGGATTGTTTCTCATCCAGCCCTCGGAAATGGCGAAGATTGGCACGATTCTGTGGACGGCCGAATACTTCAGCCGCAACCGCGAGCACGTGAAGGAATTTAGATGGGTGCTGCTCTCCGCCGCCTACTCCGGCATCCCGGCGGCGCTCGTCATCGCCCAACCCGATCTGAGCACGGCCATCATCATCGGCGTCATCTGGTTCGCGTTGATCTTTGCCGCCGGACTCAAATGGCAGCACATCGCCATATTCGCCGGGACGATTCTGGTCGGCTTGCCGCTTTCGTGGTTCGTCCTGGCCGATTACCAACAACGGCGCGTTCTGCAATTCATCAACCCGGACCTCGACCCTGGTTCGCACTACAACGTGCGGCAGGCGTTGATCAGCATCGGCTCGGGCGGCTGGTTCGGCGAGGGCTACAACCACGCCACGCAAGTCAACTTGCGTTTCCTCAAAGTGCGCCACACCGACTTCATCTTCTCCGCGCTGTCGGCGGAATTCGGATTCTTGGGCGCGATCGTGGTCATCCTTGCGATGTGCTTCATCATCCTGCGCATATTGCGTGTGGCGCGGATGACGAGCGATCCCTTTGGCGCATTGATTTGCTACGGCGTGGCGGCGATGTTGTTCTACCAGTCTTTCTTCAACATAGGAATGAATGTGAATCTTCTGCCCGTCACCGGCCTGCCCTTGCCTTTTATCAGTTATGGCGGAAGCGCGCTGTTGACGTTCATGTTTGCGATTGGGTTGGTGGAAAGCGTGGCGTTGAGGCACAAGCAGATAGAGTATTGAGGTGGTGAGATTGCTAAAGGGGATGAGGACACCGAATAAAAAATCGTGATAGCAGCGCGCATTCGTTGTATAATCGTTGCGTGAGGGCAACATGGCTCTATCATCACTCGCCAAAGACGAAATTGTGCGCCTGCTGAACGAACTCCCCCCCGACTCGCTGGGCGAAGTGCGTCAATTCATTGCGCGCCTCAAAATCAAGGCGAAGCCGTCTGTCAACGTCCCGCCTGTATCTATTCGCGGCTGGTTGAAAGGTTATCACTTCACTGCCGACGACATTGCTCTGGCGCGCGCCGAAATGTGGGCGCGGTTTCAAGATAGCGCCGCATGAGCAGTTTTGTCACAGACACACACGCCATCTTATGGCATTTGTCCGAAAACCCTGAGTTATCCGACACGGCCAGAGAAATTTTTGAGTCGACTGATACCGGCCAAGCAGAAATATTCATCCCAAGCATCGTGCTGGCCGAAATCGTCTATCTGACCGAGCGGCACAAAGTCCCAGCAAACCTCATAGATCGAATAGCAAATCTCCCAGACATTGAAGGCAGTCATTACCACGCGGTCGTGTTGGACACTCAAGTCATCCAAGCCATGCGGCGCATTCCGCGAGAGACCGTCCGTGAAATGCCCGACCGCATCATTGCCGCAACTGCTTTGTATTTGGGTTTGCCACTGATCACCCGCGACAGCCAAATCACGCAACTCGGTGAAATCCAATGTATTTGGTAGCGCACCCTGCTCGCGTGCGCTTTGCCCCCTCGCCTACCGGCTACCTCCACATCGGCGGGGCGCGCACCGCGTTTTACAACTACCTGCTCGCCAAACAAACCGGCGGCCAATTTATTTTGCGAATTGAAGACACCGATCAAACGCGATTGGTGGCCG
>CAYYCF010000103.1:7260-8368 GCA_964470235.1 uncultured Anaerolineales bacterium
CACGACCGTCCGCGACGCACTTCGCGGCGACATCACGGTCGAAAACGGCACGCTCGACGATTTCATCATTTTGAAATCCGACGGACTCTCGCTGTATCACCTGGCGGCGATGGTGGACGATCACCTCATGGGCATCACCCACGTCATCCGCGGTTCGGAATGGATACCTTCTCTGCCCAAGCACGCGCTCATCCTGCGCGCCTTCGGGTGGAGCGAACCCGAATGGGTGCATCTGTCCGTCTTCCTCAAGCCCAGCGGCAAAGGCAAGATGAGCAAGCGCGAATCGGCAAATCTGAAAGCCGACGAAGGCCACTCGATCTTCGTGCGCGACATGCACGAACTGGGCTACTTGCCGGAAGCCGTGCTCAATTGGATCGTGTTGATGGGTTGGAGCCTGGACGACAAGACCGACGTGCTCTTGCTCGACGAGATGATCAAAGGCTTCAGCCTCGACCGCCTCAACCCCGCGCCGGCCGCCGTCAACTTCGACAAGCTGGATCACTTCAACGGCGTGTATATTCGCTCGATGCCGTTAGACCAACTGGTGAAGCGCATCAAACCGCATTTCGACGAGGCCGGATTGAACGCCGACGACGCGGCGCTGCTCCGCATCGCACCCCTCATTCAAGAGCGCATCGGCACGCTGGACGAAGCGGTGGAAATGGCCGGGTTCTTTTTCCGTTCCGAAGTGAGCTACAACCCGGCGTTGTTGATCCCGAAAGGCATGGACGCGGCCTCTGCGCTGGCCGCGCTTCAGAAAGCTAAAGCGTTGCTTGAGTCTTTGCCCGACCTTAATCACGCAGCCACCGAGCCGCCTATGCGCGCGCTGGCCGAAGAACTCAAACTCAAGCCAGGCCAACTATTCGGCATTCTGCGCCTGGCCACCACCGGCCAAACCGTCAGCCCGCCGCTGTTCGAGACGATGGCGCTGCTGGATCGCAAAACCGTCTTTGACCGCATTGCCCGCGCGGAAGCGTTGTTGACCGAAGGGCAATGATACTTTGCCACGAATTACACGAATGAACACGAATTGCTTTTTCTTATTCGCGAAAATTCGTAACTGCTCACGCCTCAAGCATCCTGAACGGAGCGGCGGTGCAGTTCCGCC
>CAYYCF010000104.1:0-8289 GCA_964470235.1 uncultured Anaerolineales bacterium
GCCGTTGTTTTACAAAACCATCTCGTAGCGCGGCTCGCAAAGCGTGCCGCAACCAAATATTTCACCGCAGAGAACGCAGAGTTCGCAGAGAAAACACAAAGAAAAACTCGGCGTTCTCTGCGCGCTCTGCGGCAAAAAATCTTCTGCTTCGCCCTTACCCAATTACGGCGATACGGTCGGAACGGCCGGGATGAAGGTTCCGGCAAGCCCCGGAACGCTGGGCACGGCCGGAATGGCCGGAATCGTCGGGCAGACGATTCCCAGGAAGCCGCAGGTCAATGTCGCCCCCGGCGCAAGCAGTGTGCCTAGCGCCCGCGCCGTGCCGACAGCCGAGGTCAAGAAGATGGACGTGGCCGTTGCCGGTGGGAAAGTCACTTTAGCAGTCGGAGTCGGCGTGGCCGTTTCTGTTGCGGTCGGCGTGGGGGTTTCGGTGGGCGCGGGAGTCGGCGTGTCGGTTGGGACGGCCGTTGGCGGCGGGGCGGTGGGCGACGGCGGCGGTGGGGGAACGGCAGTCGGGGCCTTCGGCAGCAGTCCACAGGCAGTTACCATCATTGCGGACAGCGCCAGGATGGAAATAAAAAGTTTAGCTGTGTGTTTGTGAAACATAAATTCCTCCATCAATGCTAATTGATTAACCACAACCAGGCGTTGTTGAACGCGCAGATCGTCCGGCCGGACTCGCTGAGGCCGACGAGGGCGACAAACCCGCGTTCGTAATTGATCCCGGCGGCGTCGCCGGTTTTGGCGTTTCCGTCCGCTTGGCCGACCAGCACGCCGTTGATGTACATGCTGAACAGCGAACCACGCCCGACGACGGTGAAGCGGTTGGTGGCGCCGTTCGACGGGTCAATCGGCACGGCGGCATAAAAGTCTTTGTTGGACTTCACTTTTTTGTTCGCCATGGTGACGAAGACGACGTGGCCGTCCGCGCCGCGCGTGGCGACGGCGAGATATTGATTGCCCGCGTCGTCGGCGCGAAAAGCGTAACCGCAGCCCGACAATCCCGTTTTTGTGTTCCAGGTGATGTCCGACGACACCGCAAAGTCTCGAGCCACCGTTCCGGCGAATTGGGTTTCGTACTGGTATTGCATGTAGCCGGTGATGTCGAGTGTGACCGGCGGGTGCATCCAACCGGGTTTGCCTACCGAGGGATCAACGCCGTAATTGGGGAGGTCGTCGATCATAGGGGCGATGAAAGCGGCCGTGGCCGCTTGCCCGGCGGTCTGCTCGACTGTTTGTGCGGCCTGCGTGGCGGCGGCCGAGGCGGATTGCGCGGTGGCTTCGGCTTCCGCTGTTTGAAGCAGGGCGGCCGGGTCGGGCGCGTTGACGGCGGCGGCGGTGGCCGTTTGGTCCAGCGCGGCGCTCAATGCTTGTGCGGTGGCTTCGCGGTCGTTGCCGATGGTACAGGCGAGAGACGCGATGAGGAGTGTTGTGAGGGCGAGTTTCGGATGAGAGGGTTTCAAGTCCGGCCTCTTGTTTTTGACAACGGATGGAACGGATTCTAACGGATGTTTTCCTTTGTTCTTCTTATCCGTTGACATCCGTTACCATCCGTTGTCGCCAATCAGGCTACGTCTTTTCGTTTTTGCAGTATCAAGATCGCCACGAACAGGATGAAGATGATGAACAACTGCGCCAGCCAGCGCGTGCCGAGCTTCCAGGCGAAGGCCACAAAATCGCGTTTGTCCACGTACGTCCAACCCTCGTCGTCGAGCACTTTTTCCACCAGCCCTTCCGACCGGCCAATGGCGGAGTTGCGGGCAATTTCGTACTTGGCGAGTTTCTCTTGATAAGCCAACACCTCTGATTGATAGACCGTTGCCCGCGCTTGATAATCGGCGAGCGAGGCTTCGTAGTCGTCCTGGATTAGTTGCGCTTGCGCCTTCCACACCTTGAACTCTTGGAAGTAGTTGGCGATGGCGACCGTGTCCGGGTTCACCGGCTCCGGCGGCTGCGGCGGGAGCGCCGGCTTGGGCGGCGGGTCGCCAATGGCGGCCGGGGCCACTGGCGGCGGCTGATCGATCTCTGGCGTGTAACTGTTCTGCGCGCCGGGGAACTGGCACGAGTCGTTGTCGAACAAGTTGACGCCCATGCAGGCACAGTTGGCGTTGCGGTAATCGAGCGAGAGAGAGACCCGCTGTTCTTTGGGCAGCGTCCAGCAGGCGTCGCCGGCCACGTCTGAGCCGACGCCGGTGATGGCCATGAAGCTTTCATAGGGCCACCGCGACAATGTGAACGCGCTGACGTATTCTCCCACTCCGGGCATGGGCAGCAGCGCGCCGCCAAGCACGATCTGCGGCAGCACCAAAATGATGACGATCATCGGCGCGGAGTTGGCGTTGGGGGCGAGGGCCGAAGCGAACAAGCCCAGCATCATGCCCGACATGGTGGCCAGCGCCAGCGTCAGGTAGATCAGCGCGAACTCGATAAGCCCGCCGGGCATGTCGAAGGCGATGTAGCGCAAGACCACGTAGGCCGCGGCTTGATAGAGCGATAGCAGCCCGGCCACCCACACCTTCGACATGACGTAGGGGATGATCTTGAGATTGACGAGTCGCTCGCGTTTGTAAATGTCTTGCTCTTTGACAATCTCGCGCATCTGCCCCAACGCGCCCACCATCAACGCATAGATCACTTGCAGGAACAGCACGATGATCACGTTGGCGATGCTGCCTTTGGCCGGGTCGAACGGCTGACGTCCCAACAGCAGGCTGACGGCAATATCCAGCAAGCCCACCAGCGGGGCGGCGGCCAGCATCAAGATCAAACTGAATCGATCCCGCGTGAGGATTTTGATGTTGCGCGCCGACAGCACGAAGAATTGACGCAGAGAGGATATTTTTCGCTGGCGGGTGGCGCGCTTGGCAACGGGGACGGCGGTCGCCGACGGGCTGGCGGCTCCCACTCCTAGGGCCTGTCCTTTGCCGGTCAACGGTTGAACGATGTATTGTTGATACGCCCCATGCTTCTCGAAGCGCGCCGCCCAGTCTTTCGGCGATCCGTTTTTCGAGTCGTCGAGAATGGCGTAAATCTGATCGAACTCCATGTCGCTGGCGCGGCGCTCGCGCTCGGAGCGGTATTGATCAAAATATTTGAGCGCCTCGTCGGGCGGGCCGTACCAGGCTAGATAACCGCCCCGCCCTAAAAACACAACTTTGTCCGCCAGCATGACGTTTTTGGTGGCGTGGGTGATGAGGATGATGGTGCGGCCTTGATCAGCCAGGCGGCGCATGAGCTGCATCAGCGCGGTTTCAGTGCCAGGGTCGAGGCCGGAGGTCGGCTCGTCGAGGAAGAACAGTCCGGGCTTGGTCAACAGTTCCACGCCAATCGAAACGCGCTTCTGCTGGCCGCCGCTCAAGCCGCTGATCTGCACGTCCTTGCGGTGCGTCAAATCCAGATCGTCCAGCACTTCGAGAATGCGTTTCCGGCGCTCGGCGGACGTGGTATCGGGCGGCATGCGCAACTGCGCCGCGTAATCCAGCGCCTGATACACTGTCAACTCCATATGGATGATGTCGCGCTGCGGCACGAAGCCGATGTCGTTGCGCACAGCGTCGAAGTTGCGATACACGTCAATGCCGTTCACCCGCACGCTTCCGTGCGTGGCCGGGCGGTATCCGGCGATGGAATCGACCAGCGTGGATTTGCCGCCGCCGCTTTGCCCGACCACGACCACGAATTCACGCGGTTGGATGACGAGCGAAATATTTTGCAGGATGTTGAGGTCTCTGCGCACCCACTTGTTGAGGCCGGAGGCTTCGACCTTTAAGCCGGACGATTCGTCGTATTGGGCGAAGCGCCCGTCGCCCATCACGAAGCGGTATGGGCCGACGCGAACTTGATCGCTTGCTTTGAGCCACATCTCGCCTTCGACTCGTTGATCGTTGACGAACGTGCCGTTGGCGCTCCGCATGTCGCGGATGCGGTAGCGCGCGCCGACGCGCTCGATCTGCGCGTGGTAGCGTGACACCTGCGGCACGTCGAGTTTGATGTCGTTGGTCGGATCGCGCCCGATGGTGATCTGCGCCTTCTCGCCAAACGTGATGTCTACCGGGGGAATGGCATCCATCATTGCCATGCTGGGCAACGTGTAGCGGACGGTGACCATTGTGCCTGGGTCGCGCCCGCCGATGCGGAGGATGTCGCCGTGCTTGAGGGGCAGCGCGCCGGTGAGCGGCTTGCCTTGATAATTAATCTCGTTGCTGATGTCGGGCAGTGGAGTGAGACGATAGCCGCCCGCTGTCTTTTCCAAACGGGCGTGATGGCGGGAGACGATCTTTGAATTGACTCTCAGCGTGTTGTCTTCGGCCCGGCCCAAGGTGTATTCGCTGGCAGTCAGCGTAAACGTGTGCGTTCCGATCCCGGCCTCTTCGATGATCAATTGCGGCGGCTCGCCGCCTGACGGCATTTTGATCGGTTCGGCGAACACGGTGGCCGGCGGCGCGGAGGGCGGACTTTCCAGTCCGCCCGGGCCAGGGGCAGCGGGCGCTTTACTCACGACCGTGGCCCCGGGAGCGGCAGGCGGTGTGGCGGGCCCCGTCAATTCAGGTTCAAGCAGGGTCTGCAAAGGCGCAGGCGCGGCCGCTTCAAACGCCAATTCAACCGACTGCCCCAGTTTGATCTGGTCGCCGGATTTGAGCACGTGCGGCCCGGCGACGCGTTGGCCGTTGACGAACGTGCCATTGCTGCTGCCCAGGTCTTGAATAATGTAACTGTTGCCTTGCCGGGTCAGTTCGGCGTGGTTGCGGGAAACGCCCGTGCCTTGAATGACAATGGCGTTATTGGCGTCTCGCCCGATGGTGAAACTGGTTTGGATCAGTTCGTAGACTTGGCCTGGAGTGGGGCCTTGAAGAAGGGTGAGTTTGAAAGTCGGCTGAGAGGCCATGCCAGTTCGCTCCTACCAAAGAATAGACGTTATCGGGAACAGATTTTTTATCACGAATATCACGAATGTTCGAATGTCACGAAAAAAACCTACATAGAACATTCGTCGTATTCGTCTATTCGCGCCATTCGTGATTAATGAAATCACTCACGAATCTTGCACAAAACACCTGAGCGCGCAACAGGTAACAAGTCCAACTTCAACCTTGCTATGCCTTTGTTTGACGATTATACTTCTAAAGTGAATTAATCCCAACACCCTATGACTGCATTTGTCCCCTCTACTCTTTTCGAGCTTTTGCGTTGGCGCGCCGAACAGCTGCCCGATAGGCTGGCTTACCGGTTTTTGTCGGACGACGGGACGGAAGAGTTCGAGCTTACTTACGCGGAACTTGATCGGCAGGCGCGCGCCATCGGCGCCTGGCTGGAGTCGTTCAATGCGCGGGGCGAGCGCGCGTTGTTGCTGTACCCGTCCGGGCTTGAATTCATCGCCGCGTTTTTCGGTTGTATGTACGCCGGGGTGATCGCCGTCCCCGCCTATCCGCCGCGCCTCAACCGCCCGGACCCGCGCCTGCAATCCATCGTCACGGACTCCGGCGCGACCATCGGCCTCACCGTCTCCTCAATTCTCTCCAACCTTGAGCGCCGATTCGAAAACGAACCGGCGATGGCCGCTCTCCGTTGGCTGAACACCGAAGCGCCGCCGGCGCACGTCGAAGCCGGTTGGCGCGAGCCGGATGTGGCCGCCGACGCGTTGGCCTTCCTTCAGTTCACGTCCGGCTCGACCAGCGCGCCCAAGGGCGTGATGCTGACGCACGGCAACTTGATGCACAATCTGGAAGCCATCTGGCAGGGCTTTCGCATGGATAATACCGACAGCGGCGCGTTCTGGCTGCCGAGCTATCACGATATGGGTTTCATCGGCGGCGTCTTGGAGCCGATGTACATGCCCGGGCCGTCCACGCTCATGTCTCCGGCGGCGTTCCTGCAGCGCCCGGCGCGCTGGCTGGAAGCGATCACGCGGTATCGGGCCACCATCACCGGCGCGCCGAATTTTGCGTTCGATCTGTGCGTGGAGAAGATCACGCCCGAGCAACGGGCAGCGCTTGACCTGAGTCATCTGAAGCTTCTGTTCTGCGGCGCCGAACCGATCCGCCGCGAGACGTTGGACAGATTCGCCGACGCGTTTGCGCCGTGCGGATTCCGCCGCGACGTTTTCTATCCGTGTTACGGCCTGGCCGAGTCGACTCTGCTGGTGACCGGCGGCGACGGCCCTGGCGCGCTGTCCGTCCGCTCCTTTCGCAAGTCCGCCCTCAAAGATAGTCGCGCCGTCGAAGTAGATACCACCGAGGCCGATGCCCAAACGATGGTGAGCTGCGGAACGCCCCAGTTCGATCAAAAGATCGTCATTGCGAATCCGGAAACGATGAGGCCCTGCACGCCGGACGAGATCGGCGAGATTTGGGTGCAGGGCGGCAGTGTGGCCCAGGGCTACTGGAACCAGCCCGAGGCCACCGAGGAAACTTTCCACGCCCGCATCGCGCATGAAATGCGCTCCCACGTGGGAGCGGACGCTTCGCGCATCCGCGATGGCCGATTCCTGCGCACGGGCGATCTGGGATTCCTGCGCGACGGCCAGTTGTTCGTGACCGGCCGCCTCAAGGATTTGATCATTATTCGCGGGCGCAATCATTATCCGCAAGATATCGAGCTGACCGTCGAGCAATGTCATCCGGCGCTGCAGCCTGGCGCGGGCGCGGCCATTTCGGTGGACATTGACGGCCAAGAGCGCTTGGTGATTGTGCAAGAGGTGACGCGCAAAGATCGCAAGTCGGATGTAAACGAAGTCGCCGCCGCCGTCCGCCGCGCCGTGGCCGAACATCACGAATTGCAAACTTATGCTGTCGTGTTGATCAAACCGTTGAGCGCACCCAAAACGTCGAGCGGAAAGATTCAACGCCACGCATGCAAAGCCGCATTCTTGGACGGGACGCTGGAGGTGGTGGGCGAGTGGCGGGCGCTGGTCGGAAGTCAGAGGCCGGAAGTTGGAGATCAGAAGTCGGAAGGCGGAAGTCAGAAATCAACAATCCGCAATCGGCAATCAACAATCGAAACCTGGCTCATCACTCACATCGCTTCTCGTGTCGGCCTCACTCCGGCCAACATAGACATCACCGAACCCTTCACCTACTTCGGGCTGGACTCGGCCACGGCCGTGGGCATGGCTGGCGACTTGAGCGCGTGGCTGGGCCGCGACCTGCCGCCGACTCTGGCTTGGGATTTCCCGACGGTTGAATCGCTGGCCGAGTATCTTGCGACTGACGGCAGACGACAGACGGGAGACGACAAACAGCCGTCGTCCGTCGTCCATCGTCCGTCGTCTTCGGAACTCATCGCGATAGTCGGCCTCTCGTGCCGCTTCCCCAAAGCGGACGACCCGGCCGAGTTTTGGAGGCTGCTGCGCGACGGCGTGGACGCGATTAGTGAAGTGCCTGCCGACCGCTGGGATGTGGATGCGTATTACGATTCCGATCCGGTCACACGCGGCAAGATGATCACGCGCTGGGGCGGGTTTTTGGATCGAGTCGATCTGTTCGATCCGGCCTTCTTCGGCATCTCGCCGCGCGAAGCGTCGCGGATGGATCCGCAACAACGGATCTTGCTCGAAGTGGCGTGGGAAGCGTTGGAGAACGCCGGCTTCCCGCCCGAAAAACTGGCCGGCAGTCAAACCGGCGTCTTCGTCGGGGTGAGCAGTTACGATTACGCGCGCTTTCAGTACGACGATCCCAAGCGCATTGACGCTTACGCCGGAACGGGCAATGCGCACAGCATCGCCGCCAACCGTCTTTCGTACACGCTCGATCTGCGCGGACCGAGCATGGCAATTGACACCGCTTGCTCCTCGTCGCTTGTCGCCGTCCATCTAGCCTGCCAGAGTCTGCGAAGCGGCGAGTCCGATCTGGCGCTGGCCGGCGGCGTGAACATCATCCTCTCTCCCGAACTCACTATCACCTTCTCGCAAGCGCGCATGATGGCCGCCGACGGACGGTGCAAAACGTTCGACGAGCGCGCCGATGGCTACGTGCGCGGCGAGGGGTGCGGCATCGTCGTCCTCAAAAGACTCTCGGACGCGCTCCGCGACGGCGATAACGTCCTGGCCCTCGTGCGCGGGTCGGCGGTGAATCAGGACGGGCGCAGTAACGGCCTCACCGCCCCCAACGGTTTGGCGCAGCAGGCCGTCATCCGCCGCGCTCTGCAAAACGCGGGCGTCTCCCCCTCGCAGTTGAGCTACGTCGAAGCGCACGGCACCGGCACGCCGTTGGGCGATCCCATTGAAGTGCAATCGCTGCGCGCGGTGTTGGATTCAGATCGCGATCAATCTGTAGCCTCGCCCCTTGCGGGCGA
>CAYYCF010000105.1:0-8269 GCA_964470235.1 uncultured Anaerolineales bacterium
ATGACCGACAACAAGATCCGCATTCTGCTGGCCGACGATCACGCGCTGTTTCGCGAAGGGATCAAGGTGATCCTTGCCGCGCAGGCCGATATGGAATTGGCGGGCGAAGCCGCCGACGGCGCCGAGGCCGTTGAACTGGCGCGCGCGCTCCAGCCGGACGTGATCCTGCTCGACTTGAAGATGCCGCGCAAAGACGGCCTGACCGCCATCGGCGAGATTGTGGTATGTTCTCCGCAGACCCGCATCCTGGTGCTCACCAGTTTCGCCGACGACGAGCGCGTGTTCCCGGCGATCAAAAGCGGCGCGTTGGGATACCTGCTCAAAGACGCGCCGCGCGATCAGTTCTTGCGCGCCGTCCGCGAAGTGGCCGAAGGCCGTTCATTCCTGCATCCCGCTATCGCCTTCAAAGTTCTGCACGAATTCAACCGGCCCGCCATCCCCGACCCGCTCACCGAGCGCGAAGTGGAAACCCTGCGCCTCGTGGCGCGCGGGTTGAGCAATCAGGAGATCGCGCAGAAGCTCACCGTTAACGAGCATACGGTGGGCAAGTACGTCAGCAGTATTCTGCTCAAACTTCATCTGGCAAACCGCACGCAAGCCACGCTGTACGCCCTCCGCCACAATATGATCGATCTCGACGACGGGTAGGAAACACCCCTTCGGCCGGCTCAGGCCGAAACCGTTCGCGCCTCCTGGCTCAGGGTGACGCCCGCCTGCCAGCGATCTGCCATCTGCAATTCGCCACGCGAAGCGGCCATCCGCAATCATTCCGACCCACTTTACCCGCCTTCGGGGTAATTTTCCCCCTATCGCCCCCGTAATTTTTGGGTAGGTTTTCGCCCGTCGCATGGCCTACTCTATTAGGCATGACCCAGCAGGCCTCGGCACTGATCGTTGCCGCGCCAGGACGACTGCGCGACAGTTTGCGCGTGATGCTCTCGGCCAAAGGCAACTTAGGAAACAACCATGAGCATTTTTGGCAATAAGAGTCGCAACGGTGGGAACGGCAAACATCCGAAGGGCGGAAGCGCGAATGCCAGCGTCAACCTGGCATTTTGCAAAACCGTTTCAGCGTCTGCAAACCAGGCGGCCCCTGCGGCTTCTGCCAATGCCGACTCGCGGCGCCGCATTCTTGTGGTGGACGACGACGAGTCGATGCGGAATCTGCTCGCCATCCAATTGAATCGCGGCGGATTCGCCGTGCGTGAAGCGCCAGACGGGCCGGAAGGTCTGACGCTGGCGCGCCGCTGGCTGCCGGATCTGATTTTGCTCGATGTGATGTTGCCGGGGACCGACGGGCTGGAGATTTGTCGTCTCTTGCGGGAACAAGGCGCCACCGCCAACATCCCGGTCATCATGCTCACTGCCGCCACGACGCTCGAGCAGAAGCTGGCCGCCTTTGAAGCCGGAGCCGACGACTACCTGGCCAAGCCCTACGAATCTGCCGAACTGATCGCGCGTATTCATGCTCAATTACGCGACCGCCATGCCCATCGCCAGCACGAGGACGCGCGCGGCGGTCGAGTGATTACAATATTCAGTCTTTCGGGCGGCGTAGGCAAAACATCCGCCGCTGTCAACTTGGCCGTGTCTCTGTCGGGGCAACCCACACACGCCCGAGTCGCGTTGATCGATACGGTTTTCGCCGCCGGGCAAGTGGGCGTGATGCTCAATCTCAATCGCCGCAATGATTGGGGCGAATTGGCGAAAACAGAGCACAACGGGCTCACGTCGTTGGCGTTGCATAGTTTCTTTGTGGCCGCCGCGCACGGCAACGTGCACGCCTTGCTGGCCCCGGCCCAGCCAGAGGATGCTGAACGAATTGACGCCGTTCTGATCCGCCTCGTGCTTGACTTCTGCCGGCGCCACTATTCGTTCACAATGATCGATACGCCGCCTTCATTTGACGCCGTTACGTTGGCCGTGCTTGACTCTTCCGACCTCATCGTTCTCACCCTCACCCCCAGCATCGCCAGCATCGTGTCGGCCTCGAAAGCGATGTGTGTCTTCCGCGATCTGGGCTATCGGGAGGAGCAAATCGTCGTATTGAGCAACCATGCGCGGGGCACGCCAGATATGGGAGCAGAGCTGATCGCCAATACCTTGAATCACCAAGTCGATTTTGCACTCTCATACGGCGACAAGGAGTACGACGCCGCCATCAATAGGGGCGTGCCTTACGTGACACTACATCCCAAGAGCGTGCTGACGCGCGAATTCTGCCGGTTGGCCGATTTGGCGCGGAAGCGGGTCGTCCCCGACACGCCCGCGCCTGCTGCCGCAAGGAATGGAAAGGGAAACAATTCGCGCCCACACGCCTTCGACTACAGTTGGAAGGAGGCGCTGGCATGATCATCAATTCACCTTTACCTGCTCAAGCCACTTCATCCGCCCGGCAAACCGAAAGCGCATTGAATGCTCATCTGCCTCAAGTTCAAGCCCGAAAGTTGGAAGCCCTCATCGCCGACATTAATTCCGGAATGGCGCTGGAGGAAGTGCTGGAGAACGTCTATGCGAAATTTCGCGGCATCATTCCTTACCATCGCATCGGCTTATCGCTGATCGAGGACAATGGAAACACCGCGCGCGCCGTTTGGACCAAGGGCGAACGGCCCGCAACCCAGATTGCCAAGGGGTACACCGCGCCGCTTTCTGGAAGCAGCCTGCAAACTATCGCCAACACCGGCCAACCGCGCATCATCAACGACCTGCCCGCTTATCTCGAGAAAAAACCATCCTCCACTTCGACGCGCCTCATCGTGGCCGATGGCATTCGTTCGTCGCTCACCTGCCCGCTCGCGGCGAACGGCAAAACGATCGGCTTCATCTTCTTCTCCAGCGCCGAGCTCAACACCTACAGCGAATCAGACGCCAGCATCTTCAGGCTGCTGGCCGGGGAGATGTCGGCGGCCATTGAAAGAGCGGCAATCCTGAAACAGAGCGCAGAACTTCGTCGCCTCAACGAGCGCAAAGACTTCGCCATTGACATGACGGCTCATGATCTGCGCCACTCCTTGGCCGCCATTCAAATGACCGCGAAACTTCTGCTCGAAAACGGACGGGACATCCCCGAAGAGCAACGGGGGGCCTTCACCCGCAATATCGCCAACCAAGCTCGCGATACACTGGCCTTGCTCAACAACATCCTCGACGCAAACCAGATCGAAGCCGGGCAACTCAACTTGCAACTCGTATCAATCGACGTCAAGCGCTTCATCGAGGAAGCGGTAGGAGAGCGCGCCCCGCTGGCCGCCGGGAAAAACGCGCGGCTATCATTGCTGGACGTTCCGCCAGGCAACATGACAATAGACCCGGCGCGGGCGCGTCAGGTGCTGGACAATCTGATTTCGAACGCCGTGAAATTTTCACCACCAGGCGCCCACATCACTGTGCGCGTCGAAAGACTGCTATCGGACTGGCGGGTGAGCATCGCCGATCAGGGGCCGGGAATCCAGCCCCAAGAACGGCAGTTGTTATTTCAGAAATTTAGCAGGCTATCCACGAAACCAACAGGCGGAGAAAAAAGCACGGGGTTGGGGTTGATCATTGCGCGCCAACTGATTGAGGCGCACGGAGGCCGGCTGGGCGTGGATTCTGAACCGGGGCGCGGAGCAACGTTCTGGTTTACTGTCCCGGCCTGAGCTGAAAATGAACTTCATAAGAGATGCGCGATGATGCACATTGTATTTATCCATACGCCTATGCCTCGGTTACGCGTCGAGGAGCGGCAGACATTCTGGCGAAATTTCGATAGGCGCTACTACGCCGTTCATCCGAATCTTCGACCGATGCGCAAGGTCTTATGGGAGATTCCTCATTGGGTCACGTGGCTAGGCGGTGTTTTGGCGCAGGAAGGATTCGATTCGCTGGAAGCGCTCGACTTGTATACGGTAGATTGCGCCGTGCCTGGAGGTGTTGATGAAGCCAAGGTGAGCGCGATAGTGGCGCAGCACCAGGCGGATGTTTTCCTTTTTTCGCCCATGACCCCCAACCTGCCGCAGGCTTTGCACATCGCCGACATCGTCAAGCGGCATTACCCGGCCAGCACCACGGTGTTTGGAGGGGTGGTGGCAACGCCGCTGTGCGAAGACATCGCCAGGCACCCGAGCGTTGATTACGTTGTCTTTGGCCGAGGCGAATACGCGCTGCCAGGTTTACTACGCGCATTGCGGGCACGGTCCGATGTCAACGGGATGGGCAATCTGGCTTACAAAATGTCTTCGAACGGGGGAGTGGCGGTAAGCCAGGATATCCATCCGCCCATTCCTGTCGGCGACATGCCGTTTCCCAAAATCGACATTTTCCCGCAGGCGACCGGAAACGACATCCGTTACTTTCGACAAGTCTACGGCATGGGCTGCCCATACCGGTGTCCGTTCTGCACCATTCAAACCATAGGCGCCAATCCTTCTTATTTCCCAATCGAAAGAGTCGTTTCTGAAATACGGGCTTACAAAGCGCACTTCGGCCAACATCACCACATCTACTTTGGCGATGAAACGTTTACGCTGAACCCGAAACGCACGATCGCGCTCTGTTCAGCGCTCCAGGCAGAGGGCGGCATTGAATTCGATTGCCAGACACGGATGAACTGTTTAACGGATGGCCGGCTGTTGACTGCATTGCGGAACAGCGGATGTGTTTGGATAGAGATCGGTATAGAAACCGCCAATCAGGAAAGCCAAAACCTCTACAAGCAGCGAACAAAATTATCCGACATCGAGACGGCGCTGGCGAATTTGCGCGACCACGGCCTGCCTGCTTGTTCATTCATGATCAACGGATTCCCAAACCAAACATTGGACGACATGCGACGGTCGGTGGATTGGGCCTGTTCGCTGATCGACCGCGGTCTCTTGCATGCGTCGTATCTCTTCGGGCTGGTCCCTTATCCTGGAACTTTGATGTATTCGAGCCCCGAACGCTTCGGCATGACTCTGCATCATCGAATATTCGACTTGTATAACGAAGATCTGCTCCCAGTTTATGACACGCCCTTTGCGACTTCGGAGCAAATCTATGATGTCCTCTTGGAAGGAGTGACGACGTTGGGAGAAGCGATGGGCCACAAGCCATACCTGGGTAACGGTGCGCACGTGGACGAAGGGCAGTTGGGCGCATTTTGGCAAGATGCGCATGGATAAGTAAGGCCCGGTAAAAAATCTCAAGCTCTACCGGGCTTAACGGGAAGCAGGCTAAATCACGAATGTCGCGAATTGACCGCGTGCGCGTGCCACGAATGCACGGATTTATTCGTGCTATTCGCTCATTCGTGCAATTCGTGATGAGGTTTTCCCGCCTAAGTCGGGAGAGCCAAATCTCAGGCAGCGTTATCGGGAGATCGGCCATGAAATTTCTAGGAAGGCACGTCTTGGTTGAATTTCATCAGTGCAGCCCCGAACTTCTGGACGACGTGGCTCAAGTTCGCGATATTCTGCTGGAGGGCGCCCGCCTCTCAGGCGCGACGATCCTTCAGGAGACGTTCCACGAATTCAGCCCGCAGGGCGTCAGCGGCGTGATCGTTATCGCCGAGTCTCACGTAGCGGTCCACACCTGGCCGGAGCACGGCTACGCCGGCATAGATATCTTTACTTGCGGCGACACTGTGGATCCGTGGACGATGCAGAAGTATTTCCAGGAACGCTTCGAGCCAGGGCAGGTTTTCAGCATGGAACTCAAGCGCGGTCTGCTCACGGCTTCATACCTGGAGATGACTTCTGCTTGGGCGCCCGCGCCCTCTGTTAGCCAGGCCTGTCGAGTCGCCTGATGACCGATCAATTACGAGGGCAGTTCCAATTCTTTCAATTTTTCAAGAACCAGACCGGCCTGGCCGTCGGGATTCGCGACGTGCTGTTCAGCCGGCACAGCGAGTATCAGCACATTCAGGTGTGGGAGACCGACACCTTCGGGCGCATGATGACGCTGGACGGGCTCATCATGTTCACCGACTACGACGAATTCGTGTATCACGAGATGATCGCCCATCCGGCGATGTGTCTGCTTGGCGACGCGGCGCGCGTGCTGGTCGTCGGCGGCGGCGATGGCGGCGCGATCCGCGAAGTGCTGCGCTACGCCGGCGTCCAGGCCGTTCATCTGGTCGAAATTGACCGCGCCGTGATCGAGGCCAGCAGGCAGTTCTTTCCGGCGATCAGCGCCGGCTTTGCCGACCCGCGCCTGACGGTTCACGTGCGCGACGGAATCGCGTTCGCGCGCGAAGCGCGCGCCGGGTCTTACGATGTCGTTCTCGTGGACCCGATTGACCCCCTCGGTTTCGGGCTGGGGTTGTATGAAACGTCCTTTTATCAAGACTGCGCCAGGATATTGAAACCGCGCGGCCTCTTGGTCACGGTCTCCGAATCGCCGTTCGACCCCGCCTACCGGCACGTGGTGCGAGACGTGCGGCGCGAACTGCGCGCATTCTTCCCGGTTGTCGAAACTTATCTCGCTTACATTCCCACCTATCAAACGGGTATGTGGTCGTTTGCTATCGCTTCCAAAGCGCTTCATCCGTTGCGTGATTACGACGCGCGGCGCGCGGCGGAGTTGATCCGGCCCTTCGAAGCGCAGTTGAAGTATTACAACCCCGAGGTGCACACGGCTTCGTTTGCGCTGCCGAGTTTTGTGAAGAGGCTGGTGGAAGGCGGCGGTGGATGATGCTTGCTGCGCTAGAGAAAATTCCGAATCGATTTACGGCTCGCGCCGCAGTTGCACTGCGGGCGCGGCGGCAGTCCAACTGCCGCCGAAACGCAAATCAAAAAGGAAACCCGCATAGACAGGTGTATTGATGCGAATCTACTTAACTACCGGAAAGGGTGAAGGCGCCACTCGTTCGGCGGCATTCGACGCGGCGCTGAGACAGGCCGGCATCGCCAACTACAATCTCATCGCCCTGTCTTCCGTCATTCCTCCCAAGAGCATCATTTGCCGCGCCCCCTACCCTGCGCCTGCGGATGAGTACGGCCACCGCCTGTATCTTGTCATGTCGCGGCAGGATGAACAGCAGCCTGGCAAGACGGCCTGGGCCGGCTTGGGCTGGGCGCAGGACAAAGACAGCGGGCGCGGCATGTTCGTGGAATCTCACGGCGCGGATCGCGCCCGATTGGAAGAAGACCTACGGGCCACGCTTACGACCGTGATCGTCCACCGCCCTGTTGCCTACGGCGAGATTGAGTCGGAAATCGTGGGAATAGAATGCCGCGACAAACCCGTGTGCGCCTTGGCGGTGGCCGTATACAAGAGCGAAGGATGGTAGAGAGGCATACGATGAAAATCATTCTTATCAATCCGCCTTTCTCTGAGCCGTTGGTTCCTCCGCCGTCGTTGGCTGCTCTCGCCGAGAGCCTGGCGTTTTCGGCGGAGGTAGCCGCCTATGACTTGAACCTGGAGATGTTCAACCGGTTGTTTGATTCGCCGCCTGGCGGGAAAACGGAATCGGGCGAGGCAAAGCCCCGGCCGGTCAGTTTTGGCGCGCAATTTCGAACCGCTTTTCAGAATGGCATACCTTCGATTCTGAAACTGAAACAGCTCGAGCACAACATACAAGACACGTTGAATGCCGGCTCCGACGGCCGGTTCAAGGTGTGGCGTGGCTCGCTTGTTCCCTGCAGCATTTACCCGGCATCCGTGTTGAGTTCGACGCTCTCCGAATTCTCCGCGAGCGTATTTGGGAAAGCATTAGAGTCTTCGGTGACCGCGATCCTGCCATCCGTAGAAGGCGCGCACTGTGTGGCGCTATCGTTGACGCTCCCCGCACAGACTATTCCTGGATTGATGGTGGCGCAGTTGCTTCGACGCGCAGGATACGAAGGCGTTATCGCACTGGGGGGAATGTCGCCAACGTATACGCACGAATATCTGGCGACGCTTACTCTCGTTCAGGAGTTGATTGACTTTATCTTCGTGGGTGAATTCCCGGTTCAAAGCGAAGGGCTTGTAAAGTACTGCGAGTCTCTGTCTCGGACGGAGAGAACTGCGCGCCCCTTGAGCGTGCTTCACTCGGGGCACTTTGAGCCTACGGGCGCGGCGCACGTTCCCCCGGAACTCACTTCGAATGGCGACGGGTATCGCTACTTACCTTTGGGCGACTATTGGGGCGCCGAACCGGTCATTCATCTCGCCATCACCAAAGGATGCTATTGGGGCAAGTGCGCGTTCTGCGCGATGCGGCGGATTTATGGCGGTCGCGCCCTGGAATGTGGATATATCCGCAATTCTCCGGAGCAAGCCGTCCAGCGAATGATCTCGTTTCAAGAGAAACTCGGAATCTCCG
>CAYYCF010000106.1:0-8149 GCA_964470235.1 uncultured Anaerolineales bacterium
TTGTATCCGCGATGCAGTCGAATAGTCGTAGGAGTGGATTGTATCCGCGATGCAGTCGAATAGTCGTAGGAGTGGATTGTATCCGCGATGCAGTCGAATAGTCGTAGGAGTGGATTGTATCCGCGATGCAGTCGAATAGTCGTAGGAGTGGATTGTATCCGCGATGCAGATGAAAGACCGTCGGGGTTCGGAAACCCCGACGGTCTTTTTTCTTGTGATAGAATGCCTCCCGCCCCAATTTTTGGACTCAAAGGTGACCCATGCCCGTCGGCATCAAACGAATTGACATTGACACCGAAATGCAGAGCGCGTATTTGTCGTACGCCATGTCCGTCATCGTCTCGCGCGCCATACCGGACGCGCGCGACGGACTCAAGCCCGTGCATCGCCGCATTTTGTACGCCATGCACGATATGGGGCTGCGCCCCGAAGGCTCGTTCAAAAAATCGGCGCGCATCGTCGGCGAGGTGCTGGGCAAATATCACCCGCACGGCGACGCCGCCGTCTACGACGCGATGGCGCGCATGGCGCAAGATTTTTCCATGCGCTGTTTGCTGGTGGACGGGCAAGGCAACTTTGGATCGGTGGATGGCGACGCCCCGGCCGCCATGCGTTACACCGAAGCCAAACTGCGCCGGGCCGCCGTCGAACTGCTGGCCGACATCGAGAAAGACACCGTTGATTTCACCCCGAACTTCGACGAGTCGCTGTTCGAGCCGGACGTTCTCCCCTCCGCCCTGCCCAACCTAATGATCAACGGCGCGACCGGCATCGCCGTCGGCATGGCAACGTCCATTCCGCCGCACAACCTGGGCGAAGTGGTGGACGCTTGCCTGCACATGCTCGGCCAGTGGACGAAGCTCAACGACGTCACCGTCGAAGATTTGATGAAGCACATCGAAGGCCCGGATTTTCCGACGGGCGGCATCATCGTCAAGTCGAAAGACGAAGAAGACGGGTTGGCGGCGGCTTACGGCACGGGCAAAGGAAAAGTCCTGGTGCAGGCTAAGCTCCACGTCGAAGAGATGGAACGCGGCCGCAGCCGCATCATCATCACCGAACTGCCGTATCAAACCAACAAAGCCGCCCTCATCGAGCGCATCGCCGACCTGGCCCGCAACGGCCACCTGGAAGGGCTGGCCGACCTACGCGACGAATCGGACCGGCAGGGGATGCGGGTGGTCATCGAATTGGCCAAGACCGCCGACCCGGATCAGATCGTGGCCGCGCTATTCAAACACACGCCGATGCAGGGAACGTTCAGCATCAACTTGTTGGCTTTGGTCGGCGGCGAGCCGCGCACGCTCACCCTCAAGCAAGCCTTGCGCGTGTTTCTCGATCACCGGCTGGAGGTGGTGCGCCGCCGCAGTGAACATGATCTGGCGCGCGCCAAAGAGCGCGCGCACATTCTCGAAGGCCTGCTGGTCGCGCTCAAGAATCTCAACGAAGTGATCCGCATCATCCGCCACTCGCACGAACCCGACGAGGCCAAGGCGCGGCTGATGAAACGCTTCAAACTGTCCGACGCGCAGACGACGGCCATCCTCGACATGCCCCTGCGGCGATTGGCGCAATTGGAACGCCAGAAGATCGAAGATGAATACAAAGAGAAGAAGGCGCTCATTAAGTATCTCGAAAGTCTGCTCGGTTCGCCGAAGAAAATGCGGGAAGTGATCGCGGGCGAATTGAAGGAGCTCAAAGGGAAATACGGGGATCGAAGGCGGACGCAAATTGTGGAAAGCGGAAAGCGCGCCTCGTTCCGGGCCGCCGATTTGATCCCGGACGAATCATCGTGGGTGACGATCACGCGCTCCGGGTTGCTCTCGCGCGTGTCCGGCAGCAAACAACCCAAACCGGCCAAAGACGATCCGCCGCGCGCGGTGGTGCAGGCCAACACGCGCGACTTGGTTTACTTGATCACGCAGAAAGGACGCGCCTCGGCGGTGTCGGTGTATTCCGTTCCCGAAACGGAAGACCCGGCCAACGGCACTCCGTTCTCCTCGCTGTGCCCGCTGGATTCGGCGGCGCGGGTGATGTCGGCGGTGGCTGTTCCGGCCGCGGCGCGTGAAGCGACGCCCACCGCGGAAAACGGTGAAGCGGCCGAGTCGGCCAGCGGCGTGTATCTCGTGATCGCTACCGCTAAAGGCATGATCAAAAAGATCGCCGCGCCCGATCTCCCCCTGCCCTCATCCAAAGTGGGCGAGGTGATGAAAGTGGGCGAGGACGATCAGATCGTGTCGGCGCAATTGTCCGAAGGCAGAGACGAAGTGCTGTTGATTTCGACGCAGGGGCAGAGCATCCGCTTCAAAGAAGAAGAAGTGCGCGCGATGGGCACGGGCGCGGCGGGCGTGCAGGCCATCAAGATCACGAAGCCCGGCGACGCGATTTTGGCCATGAACGTGGTGGACCCAAAGGGCGAGGCGTTTTTGATCACCGACACCGGCCTGGGCAAGCGCGTGCCGCTGAAAGATTTTCCGACGCAGGGCCGCTACGGCATGGGCACCATGGCGATGGCCGTGCCTGGCAAGGCGAAGATCGTCGGCGCAGTGGTGGGCACACCCGATGACAAGTTGACGATGATCACGGCGAAGGGCGGAGCGCGGCTGGCGAAGTTCGACGAAGCGCCGCGCCGGGGTCGCGCCGCGCGCGGCAGCATGGTGATCAAACTCAAACCCGGCGACGCGGTGGAAGCGCTGGTGTCGTTTGTGCATGAACTTGAGGTCGCAGCGCCGGAGCCGATGAAGGGGCCGAAGAAGAAGGGGAAAGAGAAAGAGAGAAAGAAGGAGAAAACCGCGAAGGTGAAAGGTAAGGCCAAGAAAAAGGGACACGGATAAACACAGATGAAACAGATGAACACGGATTTGTTGATCTGTGTTTATCTGTGCCAATCCGTGTTCATCTGTGTTCTACTCCGCCTATGCTCAAACACCTCTCCGTCTCCGGCTCGCATTTTGACTGCGGCCGACAAATCGGCGCGGCCTGCGGCGACATCATGCGCCACTGGGACGCCGAGACAAAAACGCACCTGGCCGACGGACGGCAGTGGGAAGATTATCGCCGCGCGGCGGAACCGTACCTCGCCGCCACCGAGCGTGCCTTCCCGTGGGTCGTCCAGGAAATTCGCGGCGCGGCAAACGGCGCGGGGCTGGACTTTCACGACCTCTTCACCAGTTCGATAGAAGAAATTTTTTACGTCCCGCCCGAACCCGTTGGCCGCTGTTCGGATTTTGCCGTTTGCGCTCCGGCGACCGAGGGCCACGTTTTGCTGGCGCACAACAACGATCTGCGCCCGGCAGCGCAAGATCATTTGATCTCCATTGAATGGCGCTTGCCCGATCATCCGCGCCTGTTCACCGTCGGCATTGGGCCCTATCTCAGCATCGGCGTCAACGAGGCCAAGCTCGCCCTCACCGGCAACGAACTTTCGCCCAACGACGAAAAGATCGGCGTCCCTCGCCTGATTCTGGCCCGCGCTATCCTCTCCGCCCGCGCGTTTGACGAGGCGGTGAGCATCGCTCTGCACCCCGACCGCGCCTCGTCGTACAACAATTTGATCTCGACCGGCGACGGCCAAATTGCCAGTGTGGAAGCCTCGGCCACCGATCACGAACTGCTCGGCCCCGAAGACGGCTGGCACGTTCACACCAACCACTACACGCATCCGCGCATGAAGAAATACGAGCGCGACGCCAGCAAACTGCCCAAGTCAGTGAGCCGCTACGAGCGCGCCCGCGAACTGATGAAAAACTGCCCTCGCCCGGTGACGCTCCCGATTCTGAAAGACTATCTGGCTGATCACAACTCCACCCCGGCCTCCATTTGCCGCCACGACGAGAAGGTCAAGACCGTGTTCTCCGCCTTGATTGATTTGACGGCCGGCACGATTGAGGCGGCGGTGGGGAATCCGTGTGAAACGGAGTTTGAGAGGGTGTGGGCGGCGTAAACAATTCGGGTATAGAATAAAGTCATGGCCGCATTACTCACCCCCAACCGGACCGCCACCCCCGAGGCCAGCCCCCCGCGCAAACTGACGTGGGAGGAGTTCTTGGATTGGTGCGACGAAGACACCCGCGCCGAATGGAATAATGGAGAGGTAATTTTGATGACTTCGCCCGTCTCTATTCAACATCAGACTCTATCCGGCTTTCTTTATAAGGCGCTTGATACTTTCAACGAGAGCCGCGATCTTGGCCTGTTTCTAACCGCGCCAATTCAGATGCGCCTGCGCAAGACCCCCAAAAGCCGGGAGCCGGATTTGATATTCATCGGCAAGGCAAATCTTTCCCGTGTTCACGACACGTTCGTGGACAGCCCGGTTGATCTTGTCGTCGAGATTCTCTCGCCCGAAAGCATTGCCCGCGACCGGGGCGAAAAGTTCATCGAGTACGAAAGCGAAGGCATCCCCGAATACTGGCTGATCGATCCGCTCCGCAAACGCGCCGAGTTTTATCAACTCGACGACGAAAACCGGTATCAACAGATCGCCGCAGCGTCCGATGGAATTTATCGCTCGCGCGTCGTGCCGGGGTTTGGGTTGAAGGTGAGTTGGTTATGGCAATCGCCGCTCCCGCGGCTGGTAGACGTGTTGAAAGAGTTGGGCGTCGGGTAGAGACTCCCATTCCGCCGTCGCGTATCACCCTCCCTTGCGGCAGAAGGGAAATAGAGTGAAGTGGAGGTTCCTATGGGCATCATGACTCTTGAAGGCGTAGTTGATAACGGCCAAATCAGGCTCACGGGCAATATCCGGTTGCCAGACCATACCAAAGTCTATATTGTCGTCCCAGATTTTCAAATCGAACAGGTTGCGCGCATCTTTAGCCCGCGACTGGCGCACCCTGAACAGGCGAGGGACTTCAAAATGAAAGTAGTCGGAGCCCCAGCGAATGCCAACCTATGACACAGCATGGTTCGAGCCGCCGGCACCACTGGCGCGCGTAAGCCTCCACAATCCCGACAACAATGCCGCCCTATCCGATGTGCCTATGTTGCTGGACTCCGGCGCTGATGTTTCCCTCATCCCGCAAAACGCCGTGAGTCATTTGGGGCTTGAACTCGCTTCAGACAAGGGTTACGAACTGGTGGGTTTTGCCGGCGGCGTGAGTTTCGCTCAAGCCGTTACGTTGGATCTTGTTTTCATGGGCCGCACTTTCAAGGGACAGTTCCTTGTGATCGATCAGGAATGGGGAATAATTGGACGGAACATTCTGAATGCCAAGGCTTAGTTCTGGATGGGCCGCGCCTTACCTGGAATGAATTCAAGAACTGACAGTCAGGTTGCACTCCATATCCGAAGGGACATATCCATGCCCACGCCCTACGACGGCAAAATATACCTCGTTCAAGTCAAAGGCTCCTTCCTGCCGCGCAAATCTATAGGCGACGTGTCGCGCCTGATCATTGACGCCATGCCCAACGCGGACGGCATCTTCCTGCAGACTTCACAGGGCAAAGAGTGGCAGGGCAAATTCGACAACGACTCCAAAGCCGTCACCGGCCAGGACGCCATCAAACAATGGGTGTCCGCAATGGACTCGCGCGGCCTCGAAACGCACGTCTGGGGCATCCCGCACGGGCTCAATGTCCAAGAGGAAGCCGACAAATTCATCCAAGCCGCGAAAGTGCCAGGCGTCAAATCGCTCGGCCTCGACGTAGAGCAAGGTGATTTCTACTATCGCGGAACGGCGGAAACCGCGAAGCAGATGATGACCCTCATCCGCAGCGCGCTCGGCTGGGATTATCACATCGCCCTCATCCTCGACGCTCGCCGCAACCGGCCCTTCAACATTTTCGTTGACCCCTGGCTGTCTTTCGTCAACAGCGTTCACCCGATGGTGTATCCCAAAGACTTCGGCAAGCCGGTGGAGGCCGCGCTCGACGCCGCGTTTGGTCTGCTCACCCCGTACGGCAAGCCGGTGGTGCCTATGCTGCAATCGTATAACGGCATCGCCTCCTCCGAAATTACAAAGCAAGGCGACGAATCTTTCAAACGCGGCGCGGCGGGAATTTCATTCTTTTGCCTCGGCGACAAACACATGAAAGAGACCGACTTTGCGGCGGTGGCCGCCGTGCAATCGCCGGGCAAAGCCGGGCGCCCCGCCCCCGAAATGCTCACACCCGGCGCAGTGGGTTGTTGGCCGGATGATCCGCGCAGTTATCTCGAACACGTTTACGAGCGATCCGCCGCGTGTCCCTGGCACGATTTCAACGACGTGTACGGGCGCGGCGCGCGCTGGAAGTTGACCTCGCCCGCCAACGACGTGGCCGTCACCTACACCCCGCAGCTACCCGCGCCTGGGCGCTACAGCGTGGACATTTTCATCACTCGCGAAAACGCCGAAAGCGCGCGCGCCGACTATCACGTCGTCCATTATGAGGGCGGCCAGCAAAAAGAACGGCAGGTCAAGATCGATCAGTCGGCGCGCTGCGACGAATGGGTGTCGCTCGGCGTATTCGATCTCGATCCGAGTCGGCCCGGCGACGGGCGCGTGAACGTCACCGACTTCAGCGACGAACAGCCCTCTCAACCCGTGTCGTTTGCCGGCGTGCGCTGGGTTCCGGTGGCCGCCGCCGTGCTACCGGCGTCGGAAGTCCAACGGTTGGCGCAAGAACGACGACGCGCCACCCCCGCGCCCAGGCCGTCTCCGGCTCCCGCGCCAATGCCCGCGACCGCACCGGCGGCGCCGGCCATTACCAATCAAGACGCGATCAACGCCTTCATCGTCGCCGCCTCCAAGTTTGGCGAAAAGTTCACCGATTGGATTCGCCTGGCAGGAGTCGAATCCATTTACGAGAATCGAAAGGCGCCGTACACCGGCCCGTCGCCGGCGGCGCTCACCAACTTCAGCCCCGACCGCAAAACCGCGTTAGCCGACGCCTTGGCCATGCCCACCGCCGACCTGGCCCGCGCCGCCGCCAGCAAACCGGCCGCGCCGCCCAAAGGCCAAGTGGACGGTCGCACGCGCGGCGTGCATGGCTCCGCCGGTTTCGGCACACCGCCGAAGGATACGTGGAATTTCTGGATTCAGGAATTCAAAGACATGGGTCTCAAGTGGTACAAGCAGTGCGACAACGGCGGATCGGATTACAACGACGTTTCCTGCTTCAAGTGGGTGCTCAACTTGCGCGACGCCGGCATCACGCCCGTCATTCGCTATCAACAAAGCGAAATGTGGCCCGGCAATGGTTTAGATGACAGCTTCTGGGAAAAGATGAAGGCCCATGTCAAAGAAGGAATCGTGTGGGCCGAGATCGGCAACGAACCGAACCTGCCGTGGGAATGGAAGAGCGAACACCGGAGCGCGCTGACCTGGAACAACCCCGACGTGATCCGCGTGATCGCCGAGACGTGGTTGAGCGACGCCGAGAAGGCATTGGCCCTCAGCGCGCGCCCGGCCTTTTACGCCATGGCCCCCACCGACTGGCGCGGTGGTGTCCACCCGAATTGCTCCATGCCCAAGTTTCACGAAAACATCTGGAACTATGTCGGCACGCATGCGCCCAACCGTGCCAGAAACATTTTCCAGAGCGGCGGCTGGCTGGCCGTGCACGCCGCCGTTTTTGAGCAACCGATTGACTTCGATCCATTCGGCAGTGGGCCGGATTGGGATATGTGTCTGCGCGGGTACGAAGTGGCGGCGAAATACATCGAACGCAACCTCGGTCTCAAAGCGGGCGTGGATTATCCGCTCATGTCCACCGAGGGCGGCGTGTTCACCGTCGACTCGACCTCGATGAACGGCCACGACCGTTTGCCGTCCGAAGAGGCGCACTCCGAATTGATGATCAGGATGTTCGACTGGCTGGAAGAAAATTCGCCGATGCAGGGCATGATGCCGTGGTGTATTTGCGTGGACGAGCGCATCGGTCACAAGTCCGAAGAGTACATTCACGACGGCTGGTATGCCGTCCAGGGCGGCCAATTCGGCCCACGCCCGGTGGCAGCCAAGATGAAGCAGGTGAAGAAGGAACGGGGATGGTAGTCAGGTAGTCAGGTAGTCGGGTAGTCGGGTAGTCGAGAGATCGTAGGAGCGGCTTGTAGCCGCGACGTAGCCGGGTAGTCGAGAGATCGTAGGAGCGGCTCGCGCGCATTTTGCGGGCTGTGCCTGTAGCCGCGACGTAGCCGGGTAGTCGAGAGATCGTAGGAGCGGCT
>CAYYCF010000107.1:0-3315 GCA_964470235.1 uncultured Anaerolineales bacterium
GGCAAGAGTCCGTCGAGCAGAACAACCCCACGCCGGCAATCATCTTCGTCGGCACGCTGATTGCCAGTATTCTGTTTTTGACTTTGGTGATTAGGCCGTAACCCGACCCCGACCGCGACCCCCAGCCCCTACCTCGCTTTTTTCAACGCAGGCAGACCGACGCGGTTTTGGAAACCGCGTCGGCCTTTGGATGAGAGATCGCGTCCCACAAAACAAAAATCCCAGCCTCTCCGAAGCCGGGATTTTGTTTTGGGATTTGGGATTTGGGGTTTTTTTACGTCCCCTCTTCCCACGAATTCAAATACTTCTCTTGTTCGGCCGTCAGCAGATCAATCTTCACGCCCATCGCATCCAGTTTGAGGCGGGCGATCTCGCGGTCAATGTCCGCCGGGATCGGATACACCTGCGCCGTGAGCGACTTGGCGTTCTTGGCCATAAACTCCGCGCCGAGCGCCTGATTGGCAAAACTCATGTCCATCACCGACGCCGGATGGCCTTCGGCGGAGGCGAGATTGATCAGTCGCCCTTCGCCCAACAGGTTAATCTTGCGGCCATCCTTCATCTTGTAAGCCTCGACAAACTCGCGCACGCGGCGCTTGTCCCCACCGGACAATTCTTCGAGCGCTTCAATGTTGATCTCGACGTTGAAGTGGCCGGAGTTGGCGACGATCGCGCCGTCCTTCATCACTGCAAAATGGTGTTTGTCCAGCACTTGTTTGTTGCCGGTCACCGTGCAGAAAATGTCCCCGATCTTCGCCGCGTCTTCCATCGGCATCACGCGGAAGCCGTCCATCACCGCTTCCAGCGCCGGCAACGAGTCCACTTCGGTGACGATCACGTTGGCGCCCATGCCGCGCGCGCGGCTGGCCAACCCGCGCCCGCACCAGCCGTAGCCGGCCACCACAAACGTCTTGCCCGCCAGCAGAATGTTCGTGGCGCGCACAATGCCATCCAAAGTGGATTGGCCGGTGCCGTAGCGATTGTCGAATAAGTGTTTCGTCATGGCATCGTTCACCGCCATCACCGGAAACTTGAGCGCGCCGTCTTTCGCCATCGCCTTCAGCCGGATCACGCCCGTCGTCGTCTCTTCCGTGCCGCCGACGATGTCTTTCAATAGTTCGGTGCGCGACTTGTGAATGGTGCTGACCAAGTCCGCGCCGTCGTCCATCGTGATGTGCGGCTTGTGATCGAGCGCGGCCTTGATGTGATCGTAATACATCTTGTTGTCTTCGCCCTTCACGGCGTACACCGGAATTTCGTAGTTGGCGACCAGTGAAGCCGCAACGTCATCCTGCGTGGAGAGCGGATTGGACGCGCACAGGACAATGTCCGCGCCGCCCATTTGCAAAGTGTGCATCAAGTTGGCCGTCTCGGTAGTGACGTGCAAGCAGGCCGCCACGCGCAAGCCCTTGAGCGGCTGCTCTTTGGCAAACCGCGCCCGGATCAAGCGCAGGACGGGCATTTCTTGCTCCGCCCATTCGATGCGGTGCCGGCCGCCTTCGGCCAGTTTGACGTTTTTGATGTCGTTGTTGCTCATTAGATTATTTCTCCTTGTTTTTTTGACAACGGATGAAACGGATGGGAACGGATAAGAAGGAAATCCGTTATCACGCGAAGCGGTTCAATCCGTTGTCAACAGTCTTTGCAATGCGCCGCCGTCGTCGAATTGCTGACGGAAGCGCGAGACGAATTCATCGCGCGTGTAAAAATGATTCTGCGTGCCTTTGTTTTCGAGACAGTACGTGGCCGCCAGCGCGCCCATCAGCCCGCATAATTCCCACTTCAGCCCGAGCGACAGTCCGCGCAAGAAGCCGCCGCGAAAGGCGTCGCCCGTGCCGGTCGGATCAACAATCGCCACTTCGGGAAAAACCGGCACTTCGTGGCGGCCCCCGTCGGCGTAAATCGTCGCCCCGTCTTTGCCGCGCGTGACGACCAACATCCGCCCGTTCTTCGTCAAATCGTCTTCCGTGAGGCCGATCCGTTCGTGAATGATGTGCGCTTCGTAATCGTTGACCACGATCATCTTCGCGCTCTCCACGCCCTCGCGGATGTCCTCTTCCCCCACCCGCACCAACTGTTGGCTGGGATCGTACAAGTAGGGAATGTTCGTCCGGACGCACTCGCGAATCCGCTCGCGCATACCGGTTGGATCGTCGGGCGAGACCACCACCAGATCGGGGCGGAACGGCAGATCAGCCAGTTTGATTTCGGCGGCATGGGCCATTGCGCCAGGATAGAAGGACGCGATCTGCAAATTGGCTTTGTCGGTATTGGCAAAGAACGAGGCCGTCATCTTGCCGGGAATCTGTTTGACGCCGCTGGTATCCACGCCGTGCGACTCCAGCCAAGCGCGGTAATCACCGAAATCCTCGCCCGCCGTGCCCAGCACCACCGGCCTGCCGCCGAGTAGGGCATACGTGTAGGCGATGTTCGGGGCGATGCCGCCGCGCTGCCGCGTCATCGAGTCCACCAGGAAGCTGAGACTCAGTGATTCCATTTTTTCCGGATGAATGTGATCGCGGAAGTAACCCGGAAAGGTCATCAGGTAGTCGTAGGCGATAGAGCCGGAGAAGACTATTTGCATTCCGTGTTGTATTCAGGTAGACAGGTAGACAAGTAAACAGGTCGGCGCTAATCTACCTGTGTACTTGTTTCCGTGTCTATCTTCCTTAGCTTGAGCGTCGGCGATAGCCCGATCCGATCTCCCACCATCACCATCAACCCGCGCAAGCCGTCACTCACTTTGATCTTCTTCCCCTCGGCGTACGTGCGCGGCGCATAATCAATGGCCACTTCGCGGATGGTGTGACCGGCCAGCATTATTTTGTCAACCAATTCGAAATCCAGGTCGAAACCCGTGCAGACTAAATTGAGCGATTTGAATACATCGGCCCGCACCATTTTGATCGCCGTCGCCACGTCGGTCAGCTTGCTCCCGTACAGCAAGTTGGTGATCGCCGTCAGCGCGCGCACGCCCACATAGGCGTAAGCATATTTGTATCGCGCATGGCCGCCCAGCACGCGCGACCCGAATACTGCCGCCGCGTTATTCGCGCGCGCGTCGGCCAGCAGTTTGGGCAGTTGATCCGGGTGGTATTCCAGATCGGCGTCCTGAATGACGGCGTAATCGCCCGTCGCATGATCAAAGCCCGTGCGAATGGACATGCCCTTACCCATGTTGCGCGGTTGGTAAATCACCTTCACATCGGGCGCGGTCACCGTTTGCAATAATTCGCGCGTGCCGTCGGTCGAGCAGTTATCCACCACGATGATCTCGGTCGTCACATCTGCGCCGAAATCCACCGCTTGTATGCG
>CAYYCF010000107.1:3415-8069 GCA_964470235.1 uncultured Anaerolineales bacterium
TTTTCTTCGTCCAGCCCCGGATACACGCCGACGAAGAACGTGCCGCGCATCACTTGATCGGCCACCGGCAGGTCGCCGATCACACGGCATTCGATGTCTTTGTAGCCGGGCTGTTTGAGGATGTTCCCCGCAAACAGCACGCGCGTTTCGACCTTGCGGCTTTCAAGATAGCGCGTGAGCGTCGCGCGATCAAACGGCGCCGAGTCGCGCACGGTGATCGGATAGGCGAACCACGACGGGTCGGCGGCGGGCAGCCAGCGCGGCAGGATCAAGTGGGTCTCGAATTGCCGGAGCCCGGCGTGGAGGCGGGCGAAGTTCCGTTTTCTGGCGGCAATGAAGCCTGGCAGTTTGTCCATCTGCGCCGCGCCCATTGCCGCTTGCACGTCGGTGATCTTCAAGTTGTAACCGATCTCGGTGAAGAAGTAGCGGTGATCGTAAAAGCCGGACATGCCTGGGATTTCGCGCTCGAAGCGGATGCCGCATTTGCCGTTCACCGGATTCTCGTAGCCGCACCAACAATCGCGTCCCCAATCGCGCACGGTGCGGGCGATGCGCGCCAAACGGCGGCTGTGCGTGTACACCGCGCCGCCCTCGCCCATCGTGATGTGATGCGCCGGATAAAACGACAGCGTCGCCAAATGCCCGAACGTGCCGACCATCTGCCCGTTGTACGTCGAGCCGAGCGCATCGCAGGTGTCTTCGATCACGAATAGTTTATGTTCGCGCGCAAAGGCCATCACGCGATCCATTGCCACCGGGTTGCCCAGCGTGTGCGGAACGAACAGCGCTTTCGTCTTCGGCGACAGCGCGGATTCAAGTTGCTCCAGATCAATATTGTACGCGCCGAGTTCGGCGTCCACCATCACCGGCACGAGCCGATTCTGCACAATGGGCGCAAGCGTGGTGGGGAAGGTGACGGCGGGCGTGATTACTTCGTCGCCGGGATGCAGGCGATTCTTGAGTTGCGGCGAACACAGCGTCGTTATCGCCACCAGATTCGCCGACGAGCCGGAGTTGACGGGAATCACTTCCCGCGCGCCGATGAACGCGCCGAGTTTGCTTTCGAATTCTTCAGCGTAGCGTCCGGCGGTGAGCCAGAATTCCAGCACGGCATCCACCATGTTCACCATCTCGCGCTCGTCGTACACGCGCCCGGCATACTGCACGCGAGACTCGCCCGCGACGAACGGCTTGCCCGCGTGCGCCTGCTCGTAGTATTCGGTTACTTTGGCGAAGATTTCTTCGCGCAGGCCCGCCAAGTCATCAGGCATTTTTTACCGCAGAGACGCGGAGAGACGCAGAGATTTTTTATTCATCTGCTTTCATCCGTTCCCATCCGTTCCATCCGTTGTCAAGATTCTTTTCAGCCCTTCATCCAACCCAATCTTCGCCCGCCAACCGATCAATCGTTCCGTGCGATCCGCGTCGGCAACTTGACTGACCACTTCGCCGGGGCGTTGGGGCAACGCGCCAAACATCGGCTGGCCGCTCTGCGCGAGTTGGAAAATTCGCGCCACCACCTCCTTCAATGGCGTGCCGATTCCGGTTCCCAATTCAGTTGTCTCGCCCGCGACGTTTGCCGCCCGCGCCGCGGCGATGATGCCGTCGGCCACATCGTCCACGTAAATCCAATCGCGCACTTGCTCGCCGGACGTTGTAGGGAAATTCTCGCCAGCCTTTGCCGCTTTCACCGCCGCGCCCAGCACGGTTCGCGGCGACCCCCCGGGCCCGTAGGCTTGAAACGGCATCACGCCCGTTATCGGCCAGCCTTCGACGCGATGATACATTTCGCAAAACGCCCATGCCGCTGCTTTAGACGCGGCATACACGTTCATCGGCTCGCAGTCATGCGGCGAACGCGCGATCAGCAAACGGCAGCGACCGGCTACGCCTTTGAGCAAATTGATCGTCGCGTCGAGATTTCCCCTCAGTGCTTCACTCACCGGCAGAAACGGATCGGTGACGCCGACGGCGGCGAGATGAATAACCACGGTCGGGTCGGCGTCTTTGATCGCCCGCGCCACCCCGCCCGCATACCGCAAATCAACCTGGACTGTGCTAACGCCTTCTGGAAAATTCGCCTGCGCCAATTCGCCGGGGCTTTCGATCACAAACGCCGTAACTGCCGCGCCCTGCCCTAACAACTGCCGCACTAACGCGCGGCCAATGAAACCCGTCGCGCCAGTGACGACGACACGCTCGTTTGCCATTTATTCACCGCAGAGCGCGCAGAGAACGCGGAGCAAACGAGAAAGAGAAAGAGAGAGAGAAAAAAACGAAGACTCTGCGCTCTCCGCGTACTCTGCGGTAAACATCATTTCACGACTTCACGATACCAGGCAATAGTTTCGCGCAATCCGTCCTCAAGCGTGTATTGCGGTTTCCAGCCGAGCAAGCTATGGGCGCGATCCGAAGACAGATATTGATCTTGAATTTCGTTTTTGGCTTCGTCCAGGATCACCGGCTTCAGATCGGGGTGATCGGACAGGCGGATGATGGTATTCACCATTTCCAGCGCCGTGCGCGGCGCGTCCATGCCAAAGTTGAACGTGCCGCCGGTGTGCGCGCCGCCCTGCATGGCTTCGGCCAGCGTCGTATAAGCCGATACAATATCTTTGACGTAAACGTAATCGCGTTTCATCGTGCCATCCGAACGCACAACGGGCGGTTCGTTGAGCAATGCCGAGCGGATCGTTCCAGGCACGATGCGATTCCAATTGAGATCGCCGCCGCCGTACATGTTAGCGCATCGAGTGACGGCCACCGGCATTTTGTACGTGTTGGCGTACGTTTGCGCGATCAGGTCGGCGCACGATTTGGAAACATCGTAAGGGTGGTTGCCCTGCAAGGGCGCGTCTTCGGTGTACGGCAGGACGTCGTGCGAGCCGTAGGCCTTGTCGCTTGAGGCGACGATGACCTGCTCTACCTTGCCCCATTGGCGCGCCGCTTCGAGCAGAAGCCACGTGCCGCGAACGTTGGTTTCAAACGTCGGCACGGGAGCGCGGTTGGCGACGCCCACCACCGTCAGCGCCGCCAAGTGGAAACAAGTTTGAATTTCGTATTCGGCGAAAACGCGGTTGACGGTTTCTTCGTCCGTCACCGATCCGCGCACGACTTTGATTCGATCCATCGTGCCGGATCGAACCAGTTGACTCTGCGGAACCCAGTCGCGCACCAGCCCGACAACGTCCGCGCCCAGTTCCACCAACTTGGCCGTCAGCCACGACCCGAGCACGCCGGTGCAGCCGGTGACCAACACTCTGCGATCTCGCCAGAAATTCATGTCGCCCATTGATAGCATTACCCTTCAACCAGAAAATAAACCACAGATTTCACGGATTACACAGATAAGATTCCGAGCTTCAGTGAAATCTGTGTAACCAGTGGTTACATTAATCCCAGACCTTCCACGGCGCGCCTTTGTCCCACAGTTCGCCCAAAGTCTGCGCCTCTTTGAACGTGTCCATCGAGGCCCAAAAGCCGCCGTGCCGGTACATCATCAACTGCCCCGCAGCCGCCAGTTTGGGCAAGGCCTCTTTTTCTAAATCCACGGCGTCGTCGCCCTGCAAAGTGTCCAGCACGCCGCGCTCGAACACGAAAAATCCCGCGTTCACCCAATTCGTCAAGCGCGGTTTTTCTCGCAGAGCCGTCACGCGATCATCGGCGGCCTCCACGATGCCATACTGCGACAGGGGTTGATAACCGGTGAGCGTCGCCAGCTTGCCGTGTGCGCGATGGAATTTTAACAGCGCGTCAATGTCCACGTCGCCGATGCCGTCGCCGTAGGTGACAAAGAATCGGTCGCCGTCGAGTCGCTCGCCGGCCTGCCGCACCCGCGCGCCTTTGTTCGTATTCAAACCGGCGTCGAACAGAGTCACCTTCCAATCCGCTTCGCGGTTGGGGTCGTGATACGTGCGGCGTTCCGGCTGACCGAGCGAGAACGTCAAGTCGTGCGTGATCGCTTCGTAATCCAAGAAATAACGGCGGAACAGATCGCCGCGATAGCCAAGCGGGAAAACAAAATGCGTGTGGCCGAAGTGGGCAAACAACTTCATGATGTGCCACACGATGGGCCGCCCGCCAACTTCGACCAGCGCCTTGGGGCGGCCTTCGGCCTCCGGCCCCATGCGCGTGCCAAGCCCGCCGGCGAGAAGGATGACTGGAAGTTGTTCGGCCATTTTTGTGCTGCGGAGTCTTGAAGAAGCGCAGAGAAGACTCGTCAACGGATTGAACGGATGCAACGGACATTCTTCTTATTATCCGTTCAATCCGTTTCATCCGTTGACGGAATCTCCGCGGCTTCAGCGACCTCAACAGTTCATTTTCCCTTCACCGCCCGCCGCAATCCCTCTTCATACGGCGGCCTGACGATGCCGTTCTCCGTCACAATCGCCGTCACGTACCGGTTCGGCGTCACGTCGAAAGCCGGGTTGCGCGCCGTGACGCCCTGCGGCGCAACGCGCTCGCCGCCGATTTCCAAATTCAACACCTCGTCCATTGGCCGCTCTTCAATGGGAATGTGCGATCCATCCGGCAGAGAAAAGTCAATCGTCGAAATCGGCGCAACGGAATAAAACGGGATGCCGTTTTCTTTGGCAACCACTGCCAATTGATACGTTCCGATTTTGTTGGCCACGTCGCCGTTGGCCGCCAC
>CAYYCF010000108.1:0-8061 GCA_964470235.1 uncultured Anaerolineales bacterium
CGTCTTGTTTCTCACAACTGCTCTCGTCAGTTTGAGACGAAGTCTCGCTAGAGGAAACCAAGATTTCTGAAACTCCGTAAAATACAGTCATGGAACTTTTCGAAGCAATTCACTCACGCCAATCCATTGGCAAAGTCAAACCTGATCCCGTTCCTTGCGGGTTAATTGAAAAGATGCTCGCCGCCGCCGCGCAAGCGCCCAATCATCACAAAGTGCGGCCGTGGCGATTCTTTGTGCTGACCGGCTCCGCGCTCGAACGGCTCGGCGAGGCAATGGCCGGTGCGTTTCGCCAACGCCACCCGGAGGCCGCCGACGAGGCCGTGGCCGCACAACGCGGCAAAGCTCTGCGTTCGCCGCTGTTGATCGCCGTCGGCGTGGACAAGCCATGTGAATCCAAAGTGATCGAGATCGAAAACTTGTGCGCGGCGGCGGCGGCAACTCAGAACTTGCTGCTGGCCGCGCACGGGTTGGGGTTGGCGGCGAAGTGGTATACGGGCGATAATGCCTACGATGCCGGCGTCAAAGCTTTCTTCGGGCTGGCGCCGGATCAACACTTGCTCGGTTTTATTCACATTGGCTATCCGATGGTTGAGGCCCAGGCCGTAGAGCGGCCTTCGTTTGAAGACCGAACTGTTTGGATGGAGTAACGCGAAGTTTCCTTTACCGCGAAGAACGCGAAGTTAAGCCCTGGTTGTTCTTTGCGCCCTTCGCGTTCTTTGCGGTGAAAAGGTTGGATGCTCGCAATGAAATTCGATATTGCCATTTCCCCCTCCTCTCTCTCCGAAGTCCCCGCTCTCGCGAAACGCGCCGAAGCGCTGGGCGCGGACGGGCTCTTCACCACTGAGACTCAACATGATCCGTTTCTGCCGCTGGCGCTGGCCACCGAACACACAACGCGCGTCGAGCTAGGCACGGCAGTGGCAATCGCGTTTGGCCGCAGTCCGCTGACGGTGGCGCACACTGCTTGGGATTTGGCCGCGCAGTCGGGCGGGCGTTTCATTTTGGGACTCGGCACGCAAGTCAAGCCGCACGTCGAGCGGCGCTTTGGCATGGTCTGGCCGGAGTCGCCCGTCGGCAAACTGCGCGAGTTCATCGCCGCCGTTCGGGCGGTGTGGAATTCGTGGCAGACGGGCGAGCGGCTCAACTTTCGCGGCGAGCATTTCAAGATGACGCTGATGACGCCGTTTTTCAACCCCGGCGCGATCAAGAATCCGGTCATTCCAATTTACATTGCCGGAGTCAATTCGCCGCTGATCAAACTCGCGGGCGAAACCGCCGACGGCTTTCACATGCACTCGTACCACACCCGCCGCTATCTGACCGAAGTGATCCTGCCGAACATCGAAGCAGGCGCGGCCAAGGCCGGGCGGTCGCGGCGCGATGTGTCCATCGCCTGCGCGCCCTTTGTGGCCGTCGGCGACACCGAGACGGCGCGGGCGGCGATGCGCGAGGTGATGCGCTCGCAGATTGCCTTCTACGCCTCTACGCCCTCGTATCGCGCTGTGATGAGTTTGCATGGCTGGGAAGCGCAAGCCGAGGGACTGTCGGCGTTGGCGGCCAAAGGCGGGTGGGCAGACATGCCGAAGTTGATCGACGATGAGATGATGGCCGAGTTTGTGGTGGAAGGATCGTGGGACGAGATCGGCGGCAAACTGCGAGCGAAGTACGATGGGTTGGTGGATCGGCTGGCGCTGTATGCGCCCTTCACGCCGGGTGAAGATGATGAGAAGTGGGGGAGGGTGGCGAGGGCGATTCGAGGGTGATATGGTAAAATCCCCTTATTCACGAGGAGGGATGGCTGAGTGGTTTAAAGCGGCGGTCTTGAAAACCGTTGTGGGGCGTTGCTTCACCGGGGGTTCGAATCCCTCTCCCTCCGCTGGATGATGTAATTAACTTGGGAAGGTGCCGGAGTACGGTCGATCGGGAGCGCCTGCTAAGTGCTTGTAGGGGCTTTTAAACCTCTACCGAGGGTTCAAATCCCTCCCTTCCCGCCAGAATCAAAAACGCCCTCACATGAAACATGGGGGCGTTTTGTTTTCAAAGTCGATCGGAACCGCGAAGAACGCGAAGGCCGCCAAGTTTTTATTTTTCTTTGCGCCCTTTGCGCCCTTCGCGCCTTAGCGGTTAGATTTGACCTGGCAAGTACCTTCCAATCTCCTCCGCAATCTCCACCGCCGCGTTGGGCCGCGCCAGCCGCCGCGCGTTGGCCGCCGCCTCGGCCAACACTTCCGCGCCGCCGCCGATCAATTCTTTGACCGCCTCGACCGCGCGCTTTGACCCGGGGGCCCAACGCCCCGCGCCGTTCTCCACTACGTATCGCACGTTGCCATCCTCTTGCCCTGGAAGCGCGCCGCTCAATACAATCGGCAGGCCGGCGTTGATGGCTTCCATGACGGACGACGGCCCGGCTTTGGTCACGATCAAATCGGCGGCGCGCATGAGATCGGGCATATTGGTCATAAACCCGTACACGTGAGCCGGAACTTTCCATTGCGTGTTGTTCAATTTGACCTGCAATTTTTCGTTGCGCCCGCACACCACCGCCAGTTGCAGCGGCAGGCCGCAATCGGCGATGCCCGTCGCGATCTCGTACAACGGCCCCATGCCCTCGCCGCCGCCCACGACCAGCGCGGCGGCCAGATCGTTTCGCCAGCCGAGCGCGCGCCGCAGTTGAAGTTTGTCTCCCAGCGGGGCGCTGAATTTCTTTGAGACCGGCAGGCCGATCACTCTAAGTTTTTCCGGCGGCACTTTGAAACGCAGCGCCCGTTGGTACGCGCCTTCGGTGGGGACGATGATGCGATCCACTTTGGGATAAAACCAGAAGGCGTGCGCCGACACCAGATCGGTGACGACGGTGACGAACGGCGGACGATGCTTGCCCAGCGCGCGCACGGCGGGCATGGTGAGCAAAGGATGCACGCTCACGTACAGGTCGGCGGGGTTTTCGCGCGCCAGTTTGCGGAAGGCGGGCCGGGCGTAGGGATACGTGGCGCCCATGAGGGCGCGCATGCGGCGCGCGCCGTCGCTCACTTTGAATCCCGGTCCCCACAAGCGCTCGCCGCGCGCAATGATAGTGGGATACCAGGCCGGAAAGCGGCTGAAGGGGTAGGGCGTGTATTGTTTGAAAACGTCTATCAGCTTTGCATCAACTGCGTTGCCGTATTGCAGGCCGAGCGCCTCTTGAATTGCTTCGGCGGAGGCGCGGTGTCCGCCGCCGGTGTCGGACATGAGGATGATGACGCAATGAGTCATAAATTGGAATCAAGATGAAGCGCGGGAGGCAGTTTAGTCTTGAGCCGCTTTTCCAATTCGCGCCGCGACAGAAGAACGTGCCGCCCGCAGGTGTCGCACTTGAGGCCGATGTCCGCGCCCAACCGCGTCACCGTCCACTCGTAGCCGCCGCAGGGGTGCGGTTTGCGAAGCCGCAGGCGATCATTAAGCGCTACTTCCAGAGGCATGAGGCGATTATAGCAGAGGGGCGAGTGATATAATCTGAATGCGGAATGCAGAATGTGGAATGCGGAATGTGTTCCGCTTATTAGGATTTTGAAGTTTGGAGTTAACATGGCTTTTTACGTTTCCCTCGGCATTACTCTCATCCTGGCGATCACCGTTCACGAATTTTCGCACGCCTTCGCCGCCGATCAGCTCGGCGACAGTTTGCCGCGCAGTCAGGGACGACTCACGCTCAACCCGTTGGCGCATCTCGACCCGATGGGCTCGCTTCTTTTCATCGTGTCCGGTTTTGGATGGGGGCGGCCGGTGCAGACCAATCCATATAATTATCGTGGCGTGACCGCGCGCACAGGTATGGCAATCGTCGCCGTCGCCGGGCCGTTCTCGAATTTTGTTATGGCGCTCGTCGCGGCTGTTCCCTTCCGGCTCGGGCTTGACTTGAACGTCGGCGGCGTTGGCGAGATCATTCCTTCTGTCTCCTATTTCCTTCAAATCTTCATATCGGTGAACATTGGCCTGATGTTGTTCAACCTAATCCCCATCGCGCCGCTCGACGGCTTTAAAGTGGCGGTGGGCGTATTGCCGGACGATTGGGCGAACAGCCTGGCGCGCCTTGAGCAAGTCGGGCCCATTCTATTACTGCTTCTCGTCTTCAGCGGGCGGTTTGGATTCAACATTCTCGGCCTGCTTGTCGGTCCGGCGCAACAAGGCTTGCTCCGCTTGATGCTCGGCTAATGCGCCGCGCGCTGTATCGTGTTGGGCAATTCGGCCGGTTGCTCACCCGCAGGTTGAATCGCGAACAATTGACACAAATTGAATCGTGGTTGCCGCCGCCACTCTTTGAATTATTCTGCCGCCTGACGCCATCCGAGCAGTATCACGCCTATCGCGTCCGGCAAACGCTGGCGGCGGACGGTCAAACGAACCCCGATTTGTTGACCACTGCGCTCCTGCATGACGTTGGCAAAAGCAAAATGCCGCTGGCACTGTGGGAGCGCGTGTGGATCGTGTTGGGATTCAAATTCGCGCCGTCGCGCGCTCGCCAATGGGGGGCCGAAATTTCTCACCGCGAAGACGCGAAGAGCGCAAAGAATTTTGAAGAAACTTGGCGTCCTTCGCGCCTTCGCGGTTCAATTGAAGCCGGGAGTGGTAGTGTTTCCTGGTGGGCGCGGCCATTCGTCGTCGCCGTTCATCATCCCGAATGGGGCGCGGAAATGGTGAAGGCTGCGGGCGGTTCGGAATTGACAGTTGAATTGATTCGGCGGCATCAGGAAAGGAAAGAAAGAGAAAGGGAAAAAGAAAGAGAGTTGCTTCTGGCTCTGCAAGAGGCTGATAATAGCAACTGATCTGAAATCCCAAGTCCCAAATCCCAACCTCCAACCTCCAACCTCCAACCTCCAGCCTCGAACCTCCAACCTCTAACCTCCAACTTCCAACCTCCAAAATGCCTCAAATCACCATCATCGGCCTCGGACGAATTGGAGCCAGCATCGGACTAGCGCTCAAGCGCAACGCGGCGGCCAATCTCCTCGTGATCGGCCACGACCGCGACCTGCCCATTGCGAAGCAAGCCCAAGCCAAAGGCGCCATGGATCGCGCCGACTGGAATTTGCCCAACGCGTGCGAAAACGCCGACGCGATTCTGATGTGCGTCCCCCTTTCCGAATTGCGGACGGCCTTGCAGGAAATGGCGCCGTTCGCCAAGGCCGGGTGCGTGATCTGCGACACCGCCCCGGTCAAAGCGCCGGTGCTGCAATGGGCTAACGAATTGATTCCCGCCGAGCGCTATTTTGTCGGCGGCACGCCGATTCTCAACCCGGCCTTTTTGCACGACGGCCTCACCGGACTCGACGCCGCCCGGCCCGATCTGTTCGACGGCGGCTTGTGGGCGCTCGTCCCTCACGGCGATGCGCCCGAGGGCGCGCTGAAGTTAATCTCCGACCTCACTCGGCTCCTCGGCGCGAAGCCGTTTTTCATCGGCGCGGAAGAACACGACGCGTTGATGGCCGGCACCGGCACGTTGCCGGCGTTGGCCGCCGCCGCGCTGATCCGCGCCGTGAGCAATTCGGCCGGTTGGGCCGACGCCCGCAAACTGGCCGACCGCAACTTTGCCACTGCTACCGCCTCGGCCTCGTTCGTCAATCCGACCGCCCTCCGCGCCGCCGCCGTTCTGAATCCCTCCAGCGTCCTTCATTACCTCGATGCGTTGATCGATCAACTGAACGCTCTGCGAAAAGCGATAGCCGACCTGGACGAAACCGCTCTTGACGCCATGCTCAACGAAGCGGCGCTCACCCGCGAACTGTGGCTGAAGAAGCGCGGCGAATCCAATTGGGAAGCGGAAGAGTCTCCTAAAATGGAAATGCCAACCGTGAGGCAAATGATGGGGCAGATGATCGGGTTGGGGGGTCGAAAAAAGAGATAGTCAAATAGTCGAGTAGTCGAGTAGTCAGATAGTCGCGCGTTCGACCACAAGACTATTCGACTACCCGACTACCTGACTACGTGACTAACGGACTACCCGACTAATGTTCCACTGTTACATTGTTCGCTGTTCCGATGGAACGTTTTACACCGGTTGGACGACTGACATTGAGCGGCGGCTGAAACAGCACAACGCGGGGCAGGGCGCAAGGTACACACGCATCCGCCGCCCGGTCAAACTGGTATACGCCGAATCGCTCCCCGACCGCGCCGCCGCGCAGAAACGTGAACTGGCAATCAAGCGCCTTCCGCGCGCGAAGAAACTTGCGCTCGTTCGGAGAAGAATTAATCACGAATGACGCGAATAGGCGAATGGCACGAATGGAAAGATAAAATAATTCGTGGCATTCGCTAATTCGCGCCATTCGTGATAAACAAAAGATGATAGCCGCGAAGACACAATGGATCACCGACGAACTTTCTTCCCTCAAAGGGCAAGGCCTCTATAACACTATCCGCGTGCTCGGCTCGCCGCAGGGCGCGTGGCTGGTGGTGGATGGCAAACGGGTGTTGAACTTCTGCTCGAACAACTATCTCGGTCTGGCCAACCACCCGCGCATCCTCGCCGCCGCCAAAGCCGCTATGGACAAATTCGGCCTCGGCCCGGCGGCGGTGCGCTCCATCGCCGGAACGATGGAATTGCATCTTGAACTGGAACGGCGGCTGGCGGCTTTCAAGGGCGCGGAAGCCTGCATCACTTTTCAATCCGGCTTCACCGCGAACCTGGCCGCCGTTGCCGCGCTCGTCGGCAAAGAAGACGTGATCTTTTCGGACGAGTTGAATCACGCCAGCATCATTGACGGTTGCCGCCTCTCCGGCGCGAAGGTCGTCCGCTACGCGCACAACAACGCGCACAGTCTGCGGGAAGCCATCGCCGAAGAAAAGAAGACCGGCTTCCGTCGGGCGATGATCATCACCGACGGCGTGTTCAGCATGGACGGCGACATTGCGCCCTTGCCGGATGTTGTCACAGTGGCCGAAGAGGAAGGCTACTTGCTTATGGTGGATGACGCGCACGGCGAAGGCGTGTTGGGTAAAGGCGGACGCGGCATCGTCGATCACTTCAACCTTCATCACAAAGTTGATATTGAGATCGGCACGCTCTCGAAGGCGTTCGGGGCGGTGGGCGGGTGCGTCGCTGGCGACGCCACCGTGATCGAGTGGCTCCGCCAGCGCGGGCGGCCTTTCCTTTTTTCCAGCGCAATGACCGTGCCGGATGTGGCGTCGTGCATCGCCGCCATTGACCTGCTCGAAGAGTCTACCGAACTGGTGGATTGTTTGTGGGAGAACGCGCGCTACTTCAAAGGGGAAATGAAGCGGCTCGGCTTTGACACGGGCGCGAGCGCGACACCGATCACGCCGGTGATGCTCGGCGAAGCGCCGCTGGCTCAACAGTTCAGTCGGTCGTTGTTCGAGAACGGCGTGTTTGCGATGGCGATTGGATTCCCCACCGTCCCCAAAGGCAAAGCGCGCCTCCGGGTAATGATCTCCGCCGCCCACAGCCGCGATGATTTGGACAAAGGGCTGGCGGCGTTTGCGAAGGTTGGGAAGGAACTGAAGGTTATTTATGCTTGACTTTACCCCTGTCCGCAACAAACAAACGACGATGGGCCAATTGGCGGCCGCTCTCTCTCCCGCCGATTTGCGCGCCCTGACGAACGAGATGATTGACACGATGCTTGGCTTGATTGCAGACTGCGCCGATGCCGATGTCACCTTTGTGCCAAACGATCCCGATGCGAACGATACTTTTGCCCTAGATGAGTCGGAAGCAAATCTGGCGTGGACGCTGGGACACGTAATCGTGCACACCACCGCCTCGGCGGAGGAGAGCGCGGCGCTGGCGGCGGAGTTGGCGCGCGGCGTGCCGTTTCACGGGCGGTCGCGCAGTGAAGTGCCGTGGGAGACGGTGACGACGATTCGGCAGTGCCGCGAGCGATTCGAGGAGAGCCGCCGGATGCGGCTGGCGAGTTTGGAACTGTGGCCGGCGCGGCCCGACCTCGACAACACCTACCAGCCTTATGAAAACTCGGAGCATGTCAACGCGATCAATCGTTTCATTCGCGGCCTATCGCACGACGACAGCCATTTGGGCCAAATTGCGGAGATTGTGAGGCAGGC
>CAYYCF010000109.1:0-3070 GCA_964470235.1 uncultured Anaerolineales bacterium
CAAGGGCTTATGAGTCCCCTGCTCTACCACTGAGCTACGTCGCCGAATAGTTGTGCGCGAAAAATTATACCATAGCCATCTATGGCTCTCCTGAAAAAACTGCGATCTCACCCCTCGGCACGAGTCCATCGTTGCTTCACGATCAGTCAAATCAGCGCGGATCGGAATGGCGCCGGCCTCGATCAGCGGTTGAGCCTGGGCGAAATTGCGGCCGGAGATGACGACGTGATGCTCGTGTGCCAACAGTGCGCGGGCCACGTGTCCGCCCGGAAACCCGGTTCCGCCGGTCACTAAAATTCTCACTACTCCACCCTGTACACACGCTCGGCGCGGATCACCGGCTCGCCGCGCGCAGTATCGAGTTCCACCAGGCCTTCGATCACGAACGGCCCCGCGCCGGAGAGCGCCGTCCGGTTGCGCTGGTACACGTCGCCGAAGATCACCACGTCCAGCACACCTTCCAAATCCTCCAACGCCATAAAGTAAATGAAGTCGCCGCGCGCCGTGCGGCTTCGCCGCCACGTTTGCCGCATCCCGGCCACGCGCACCCGCTCGCCGATTTTCCCCGCCACGCCGACGGTCGTCAACGCATTCGCGCTTGCGATTTTCTCCGCCATCAATTCGAGCGGGTGGGCAATCACGCTCACGCCCAAGATTTCTTCCTGCGCTGCCACCTTTTGCAAAAGCGGCCAATCTTCTTCCGCGCTGTCTTGCGTTTCAAATAGCGCCAGTTGCCCCTTTTGCCAACCGCCTCTGCTAATCTGCCTCAGCAGCGCAGGGATGCTACCCAGCCCGCCGAGCGCGCCGATCTTCACCAGGGCCTCCGCTTCTTGCGGGCGCGGATCGACTCGCGAAAGAAAATCATTCAACGAAGTAAAAGGCCGCTCGCGCAGGATGCGCTGTTGGGTGCGGCGGGTGAGGTCGCGCACTTGATCCAGCCCCATGACCAGCACGGCCTGCCCGCCGCGGCGGCGGGCGGCGAACTCGCGCCGCGAGTCGTTGACGTGCGGCGGGCTGAGCGTCAGCCCCATGCGGCGCGCCTCGGTGAGATACACGCGCTGGCTATAGTAACCGCCCCAATTCGCCATCACTGCCGCCATGAATTCCGCCGGATAGTGGGCTTTGCACCACGCCGCCCGCCAGGCCACCTGCGCGTAAGAGGCCGCGTGCGCCTTTGGGAAACCGTAACCGGCGAAGGCGGCCATCAACTCCCACACCCGCTCGGCGGCGGCGGTAGGCACGTTGTTCCTGGCTTGCGCCCCGGCGATGAAATTCTCTTTCAGGGTTTGCATTTGTTTGCCTGGATCAAAATGACTCATGGCGCGGCGGAGCAGGTCGGCCTCCGCCAAACTCAAACCGGCAAGTTCGTGCGCGATTCTCAACACCTGCTCTTGATACAAAATGACTCCGTAAGTATCGGCCAGCAGCGTCTCCAATGCCGGATGCAAATGCTCCACCGGCTCTTGCCCCAAATGACGGCGCACAAAGGCGTCTCTCAAGCCGCCGGTGAGCGGCCCCGGGCGGTAGAGAGCCAGGGCGGCCATCACGTCGTCCACCGTGCGGGCGGAGATGTCTTTCAACGTCGCCCTCATGCCGGGGCTTTCGATCTGGAAACAACCGATGGTGCGCCCGGCGTGAATGATCTCCGAGGTGGCCGTGTCGTCTTCGGGAATGGCGTCGAGAATGTCCAGCGGGGTAGCGCTTTTGTCGCGACGCGAGTGGTGAATGCCTTCGGCCACGTCGCCCAGCACCGTGAGTCCCCGGATGCCGAGCAGATCGATCTTGACCAGCCCCATGCGCTCGATAGAGTCGAGATCGAGCTGGGTGATGATCATGCCTTTGCTCGCCAGGTGAGTCGGCACAAAGTCGGTCATCGGGCCGGGCGCGATGACCACGCCGCCAGGATGCACGGAGAGGTGACGCGGCAACCCCAGCAGCGCGGCGGCGTCGCGGAAAATTTCCTGATACAGCGGCGACCGATAGTGTTCCACTAACTCCGCGTAGGGCGGCGCGCCTTTGCCTGGGCGCGACGGCCCCCAGCCGCGATACGGCAATGACTCGGTCAGCGTCTTGACCTCGGCGGGGGGCAGGCCGTGCGCCTTGGCCACTTCGCGCAGCGCCGACCGCTCGCGGAAGCGGTTGATGGTGCAAACCATCGCCACGCGATCTTCGCCGTATTTTTCGTAGACGTGTTTGATCACGCCGTCGCGGCGGCGCGAACACAGGTCGGTGTCAATGTCGGGCGGGGTGGCGCGCGCCGGGTTGAGAAATCGCTCGAAGTACAGGTTGAGGCGAACGGGATCGGGCGAGGTGATGCCCAGGCAGTGGGCGACCAGCGACGAGGCGGCTGATCCGCGTGAGGAGTATGGCACACCGGTGTTTCTGGCATGGGCCAGTATCTCTTCCATAATGAGGAAGAGTGGGGCGTAGCCGCGCGCGCCGATGACGCTCAGTTCGTGTTCGAGCCGCGCTTCGACTTCGGAAGAGAGTTCGCCGTAAAGTTGGCGCGCGCCCGCGAACGCTTTTTGCCGCAGGGCTTCGACGGCTGTGAGGCCCGGCGGCAAAGGCACTTCGGGGTAACGCTGGACGCCGAGCGGAAGTTCAAGACGGCAGCGGTCGGCGATCTCGCTGGTGGCGGCCAGGGCCGAGGGATAATCTGCGAAACGATTTGCCATTTCAGCGGCGGTCAGGAAATGCGCGCCTGGCGGCGCGGTCGAATCGGCAGGGAGCGCGCTCAGCGACGTGTTGAGCCGCAGTGCAGTCAACGTGCGTTGTAAATCAGCTTGATCGGCTCGGAGGTAGTAAGTGCTGTTGGCGGCCACGAGAGGCAATGAGACTTGGCGGGCCAGGGCCGCCAGTTGCGCCGCCACCGCTTTATCGTCAGGAGATTGCAGGCAGACTTCGACGTAGGCGCGATCGGCGAATGTTTCGCCGAGCAAGTGAAGGAGTGTCAGGGCGGAGTCGGTTTGGGCGTCGGCCAGCAGTTGAGCGGCAAATCCGCGCCGGCCGCCGGTGAGGCAGATCAGCCCGTCGGCGTTCGGGGTGAGTTGATCGAAGGAGAGGCCGCGTT
>CAYYCF010000109.1:3170-6471 GCA_964470235.1 uncultured Anaerolineales bacterium
GCGCTGATCCGGCACAGGTTTCGCCATCCGGTCATGTCCATCGCCAGCAAAACCAAATTGCCTGAGATATTTTTTGCGGCGGGCAGGTTGACGCTCAACTCCAAACCGAAAATGGGCCGCACTCCCGCCGCTCGGCATGCATCGTGAAACTCAACCGCGCCGGTGAGGCCGTGATGATCGGTGAGCGCCAGCGTATCCATACCGCCCTCGACAGCGGCGCGCGCCAGATCGGCGGGCGAGGGCAGGCCGTAGAGGAAGGAGTAATGCGAGTGGGTGTGGAGGTGAACCAAATCTCTTAGATTTTGCCCTACTGGCGCTTTCTGACTTTCAGCGTCAGCCCCTTCACTTCGACCACTTCCACCTTTTCGCCGCTTTCAACCGGCTCGCCGTCCGTTTCGGCGCTCCACAGTTCGCCTTCAATTTGAATCGTGCCGCCGGGTTTCAACGGCTGGCGCACTTCGCCTTGTTTGCCCAGCAACGTCTGCGCCCCGGTAAGCACCGGGCGGCGCTGCGCGCGGATGGCGAAAACAAGGATGATGGAGAAGAAGCTGCCGAGAACGAGTGAGGTCGTTACCACGAGGGGAACGGAGACGCGGGAGTAGGGCAGGGCGCCGGGCGAATTGAAAAGGACAAGCGCGCCGACGATGAGCGAGGCGATGGCGGCGGCGGTGAGCGCGCCGTGCGTGGGCGCATTGATGTCGAGGATGAACAAGGCGAAGGCAACCATGATGAAAACGAAGCCGAACCAGTTGACAGGAAGCACGCCCAGCCCGTAGAACGCCAACGCCAGACAGATCGCGCCCAGCGTGCCGGCCACCCATCCGCCGGGGCTGGATAGTTCAATTAGGATCGCCTGCGCGCCGATGGTGAGCAATAGGAAGACCACGTTTGGGTTCGTGAGCAGGCTGAGCGACTCCTCCAGCAAGTTCATGGGCAAAGGAATGATGGCGGCGTCGCCGGTGTGAAGCGTGACTTCGCGCCCCTGCACTTTGACGGTGAAGCCGTCCAGTTGGTTGAGCAGGTCGCGAAGGTCGGCGGCGAGGAAATCGGTCAACCCCGCCGCTTTGGCTTCTTCGGCAGTGGCGGCCTTGGCCTCCTCGATGGTCGCTTCGGCCAGGGCAATGGCTTCGTCGCCGCGCTCGCTGGCGAGATTACGCACCTGCGCTTTGAGCACGTTCTTCACCTTCGCGCTCAACGTTGCGCCTATGTCTTCACCTTGTGAGCCTACGGGGCTGGCCGCGCCGATGGCAGTTTCGGGGGCCATGGCGTTGGCGTGCGCGGCGAGCGTGATGATCGTTCCGGCGCTTCCGGCGATAGCGCCGCGCGGCGCGACGTACACCACGATGGGCGCATGGCTTTCGAGCATGGCGTTGACGATCTTATCCATCAAGTCAATCTGGCCGCCGGGTGTGTTGAGTTGAATGATGAGCACTTCGGCGTTCTGCGTTTCAGCCGTGGCAATGCCGCGCTCGATGTAACTGATCATCGCGGGAGTGACGGGGCCCTCGGCGGTGAGGACGAGGGCGGTGCTCTCGCTTTGGGCTGAAGCAGAGGGGAGAAGGAGAAAAAGAAAAAGAGAGAGAAAGGGGAGGAGCCTTGAGGGTCTCATTATCATACCCTGGCCGAGATCGCTCAGCGAATGCGGACACTGCGCTGAACGCGCACACCTTGATTGTGAACGCGAGTGAGTATCACCCGCTCGCCGCGCCATGAACGATGATGCGCTGCCGGTGTTACGTGCGGCCTAACCGGCCGTGCTCACCTGCGCCGAACGAGCGCAGCGAGTGAGGGAACGCGAGCGCCGCGCTCTTGGCGGCGCGAAGCGCGTCAGGTGCAGCACGTGGTTGGGCGGCTTTAGATTGGCACACAGCCTGAGGTTGGATAACTGCGACGTGATCGGCGTCACTTAGCTTTTCGACCTTCGAGCAGATCTTTCATGCCGTCAAGTACCATCTTCCAGTTCTGCTCGGAATGGCTGGCGTCTTCTTGAGTGTCGTTGTTGTCTTGCGTAATGGTCAACCTTGTTCCGCCGCCTTCGGCAGACAATTCGTAGCGAACGGTCTTGTAGTTTTCGGAGACATCGAGCAAACCTGACAAGGAGCTCCAGAAGGTGGAGACCAGGAGTCTTCCTGGCTCAACCTGCAAGACTTTTCCCTTATCTTCATATGTCTTACCTTCCCAAATACCTTTGTAAGCTATCGGACTGCCCACCTGCCAATTGCTTGTCACTTCTGTGCCAAACAGATACTGCTTGATGAGGTCTGGTTTAGTGAGTGCATCCCACACTCTTGACATGGGAGCGTTGATGATGATTGTCGCTTTGGCGATAAGTCCCTTGTTCATGATTCTAGAGTCTCCTGTCCACACTTCTGTTCCAGCACCATCATTGACACTGCATTGACCACGCTGGACCATAAGCCGCCCAACGGTGCTTACCTTTAGGCCGCGCGAGGCCGAAGGGAAAGCTGAATGCCTTCCCGCTTTACGTTTCGCCATAGTGTCCGGCCCGCTGATTGGAGTGTTTTCCACAAGTCTTGAGAGTAAACGTGAAGGTTGAAAATTACGTCGCACTCAAGGGATACCCGAGCGCCAATGCCCGACACTTTCCATTCGAAATCAGGATCAGCCCTGTCCGCTACGATGAGGATGTCAATATCCGAATCGGGTGTGAAATCGCCCCGAGCCACCGAGCCGAACAGGACCATTGCGAGAATGCGATCTGGATATTCCGAATGCAGACGGCGAACGAGTTCGGAAATAGCTGTGCGCTGCCGCGCTGTTGAGCCTCTCGGCCATCTGGAACGTCTGACAACACGCAGCGTTGAAAGCGGTTGCGCAAGAGGTGAGACTCTATAGGAGCTTAGACGCTCTCGCACCGCTCTCCGTTTTTGGGAAACGCTTTTGGTCTTCATTTCAATTCGCTCACGAATCCTTCAATCCGCTCTACGAACCGCTTTGCGCCGGCAACAATGTTTTCGGCCAACTCCCGCGATGGGTATTTCAGCCTTTCGTAATCGCTCGCATTTCGATGATCGAATGCCTGACCGTATATATCGCTGAACTCAGTCTCGATTTTGCCGGTCTTCACGTATTTTTCGCGAAACAACGACAGGACGCCGGAGTGTTTGCTTCTTTCAAGACCCTTTAACTCCAACATTGCATTGGCGGAATAAAAAACAGCGTAATAGGCGCGGTTGATCGCGCCGACCCAATCGCCGTCGTCAAGCAACAGTTGCGCCGCTCGCAATGCCCGGCGAGCATAGTCCATGTATTCTGGCGCATCTTCGAGTTCGTCTGTCAT
>CAYYCF010000109.1:6571-8011 GCA_964470235.1 uncultured Anaerolineales bacterium
CGAAGCGCCGTCTTTCGGGTCTTGGCTGACCAGCGCCGAATCGAACACGCAAGCGACAAAAGTGGCGGTGTGATCCGGCGTGGGCGTATCCGGCGGTGTCGCGCGCAGAGTGGCGATCACGGCGGCGTTTTCGGTGAGCGCGATAAGCACCGGATCAGTGGTGGGTGTGCCGACGGGCGCGGGAGTATCCGTCGGCGCGGGAGTATCCGTCGGCGCGGCTGTGTTTGTGGCGGTGGGCAGGTGGGTGGGTTGCAGGGAGGCGAATAGCCGCGGCCCGAAGATCGCGGCGGCGGCGACCCCGCCGACGAGCAGGAGCGCGATCAGTCCACCGATGATCAGCGGCAGGAGGTTGAATCCGGTCCGGGCGGGAGCGGCGGCCGGCGCCGTCTGCGTCCCCGGGCTCCGCACCGTCGCGCGCATGCTGCTCATGGCCGGCGCGGCGCTGTCATTGATTGGCGCTTCACGCACTGTCGCGCGCATGCTGCTCACGGCCGGCGCGGCGCTGTCATTGATTGGCGCTTCACGCACCGTCGCGCGCATGCTGCTCATGGTAATCTCACCCTTATCACCAATCAGAGTCTTCGACGTCGGCAGTTCGATGTGTTCTGCCGAAGGCAAGTTGTCGAGATGCGCCAGCATCTCATTCACCGATTGATAACGCTCGGCCGGGTCCTTGGCCGTTGCTTTGAGGATGATATTCTCGACTGATTGCGGCAGGTCGGGGTTGATGGCGCGGGGCAGGGGCAGCGGTTCGTTGACGTGTTTGAGAATGACGCCGATAGGGGTGTCGGCCTCAAAGGGCAAGCGGCCGGTGACCAGTTGATAAAACATGACGCCGAGCGAATAGATGTCGGCGCGGGCGTCGCCAGGCTGCCCCAGGCCCTGCTCGGGAGCCATATACGACGGGGTGCCCATCAGCGCGCCGGATGCGGTGTATTTGACGCCGGATATCAACTTGGCAATGCCGAAGTCGGTGAGGATGACGCGGCCCGTGCTATCCAGCATGACGTTGGCCGGTTTGATGTCGCGGTGGATCATATTGCGCTTGTGGGCGTAGGAGAGCGCCGCGCCGACATCCTGAATGATGCGGATGGCCTCGGCCAGCGGCAGGCGCTGGCCCTGCGCGGCGTATTCTTCCAGTCGATTCTTGAGCGGGCCGCCGTCAATAAACTCCATCACCATGTAATACGTAGAGCCGTCGTGATCGAAGTCGTGGATTTGAACGATGTTGGGGTGGCGCAGTGCGCCGACGTTCTTGGCCTCGCGCGTGAAGCGGCTGAAGAAGTCCGGGTCTTCGGCCAGGAACGTGTGCATGAGTTTGATGGCCACGTAGCGGTCGAGGCTGGGCTGATAGGCTTTGTATACTTCGGCCATGCCGCCGCGCCCTAAATGCTCGACAATTTTGTAACGCCCAATTGTTTTACCGATGACTGAAGAGTC
>CAYYCF010000110.1:0-3767 GCA_964470235.1 uncultured Anaerolineales bacterium
CCAGGCCAATGGCCGGTGCGCAGGCGGAGCAGATCGAATTTCTGATTCTGGTAATCCTCTTTCGCCATCACCGTCGCCTCCTGCCAGTCGGCGTCCGGTGCGGGCTTCCAACGGATGTTGGCCGTGATCCATCCTTCGGCGTTTGCCACTTCGGGCATGTTGATCACCGCACTAATCGCGTCATCATTCAGCGGGACGGCGAAGGTCATGCGAGCATGAGGCGAGTGGTTGGCAATGCGCGCCAGCGTCATCTGTTGATTCAAAAAGGTGTTGCTGGAGGTCGTCATGCCCAGCGCCATCACGCCGACGGCGATGCTCAACACCACGAGCAGGGTGCGGCCCTTGTTGCTCCACAGATCACGCCAGACTTTGCGGAAGGCGATACGCATGAGGAGGGATTATATCGCGGATACGTGGCCGATCCTTTGTCGTAAAGAATTATGGCTCTCCCGACTTTGGCGGGGCTTTGACTCACGGACAGAAACAAACACGGACTTTTTCGGGTGATTCGTAAATTGTCCGTGTTTTCTTCAGTCCGTGAGTCGGGGCATTTCCCGTTAAATCCCGCAGAGCCAGATTTATCGAGTGACCTCACGGACTCGGCTTTGTTTTACCGCAGACGCGAAGCGCGCAGAGAACGCCGAGATTATTGGCGAAATATCTCTGCGATCTCCGCGCTCTACGGTGAGGCAACGGGTTGTGCCTCTGCGCTCTCGGAGCGCTTCGCGAAAGTGCGTAAGGTGAGGTACTTACAAAGCTGGAAGCAAAACGGGGAAGGGGCCTGGGGTAGGGGTTACAAGTGCGTGTGCATCAGCCGCTTCGCCGCACGCTTTTGCAGAGAGGTGACGGTCAGCGCCGCGCCGAACAGCGCCGCCTGCAGCAGCACGATCGTCGCGCCGGAGGCCACGTCCACGTAGTAACTCAGATACATTCCGGCAAATCCGGACAGCGCGCCGAAGAGGGCGGAGAGCAGAATCATGCGGTTGAAACTGTCGGTGAGGAGGCGGGCCGTAATGGCGGGGATGACCAGCGCGGCGGCGATCAGGGTGACGCCGAGAATTTGCATCGAGGCGATGAGCGCGGCGGCCAGCACCAGCGCAAAGATCGTGTCCACCCATTCCGTCTTCACGCCGTAAACGTGCGCCACTTCGGAATCAAATGCGGTGAACAACAACTGCTTGTACAAAAAGAAAATGATGACGGCCGACATGGCCGCGACTCCGGCCACGACCAGGACGTCCTGCCAGGTCACACCCAAAATGTTGCCGAACAGCGCCGCGTCGAACGAGCGCGTGAAGCGCCGGTAGCGGCTGATCAGCGCCACACCCATCGCAAAACTGGCCGTGGTGATCACGCCGATGGCCGCGTCGGCGTTGATCTTGGTGCGCCGCACGGTCTGATTGATCAGCACGGCGGCGGCGAAGCCCCACAGCCCCGCGCCGACGTAAAAATTCCACGACATCACAAAGGCCACTACCGCACCGCCGAACACCGCGTGCGACAGCCCGTGGCCGATGTAACTCATCCCGCGCAGAACGATGTACACCCCGATCAACCCGCACAAGCCGCCGACCAGGACGGCGGCCATCGTGCCGTTGCGGAAAAATTCAAACTGAAAGGGTTCTAAAAGAATTGCCATTTATTGAACCGCAAAGGCGCAAAGGACGCAAAGAGAAAGAAAAAACTTCGCGCCCTTCGCGTCTTCGCGGTGATCTCTTTGCCCGGCCTTTTCATGGCACCTCTCCCGGCACGGGATTCGGCACAATGTCCCGGTAGCTGTGTCCGTGCGGCCTCTGCTGCACGAACAACATTCCGTTCTGGCGAATCACCAGCACATCGCCGCGATACGTGCGGTTGAGGATTTCTTCGGTGAACACCTCGTCGGGCGATCCCTGCGCGATGCACTCGCGGTTGAGGCAAATGACCCACGGCAGATGCGCCGCCGCCGCGTTAAGATCGTGCGTCGTCATCAAGATCGTCATGCCCTGCCGGTTGAGATCGGCCAGCATGTGCAGCATGGCCTCGGCCGTGCGCACGTCCACGCCGGCGGTCGGCTCGTCCAGCACCAGCAGATCGGGTTGGGCGATCAGCGCGCGGGCCAAAAATACTCTCTGCTGCTGGCCGCCCGACAGATCGCGAATGTGCCGCGCCGCCAGATGGTCAATCTCCAGCCGCTCCAACGTTTCCCGCAGCCGCCGCCGCTCGGCCGCGCCAGGCCACGGCCACGGACCCGATTTGCCCACCCGCCCCATCAACACCGCCTGCTCCACCGTCACCGGAAAATTCCAGTCCACCGTTTCCAACTGCGGCACGTAACTGACGCGCGGCGCGGGGCCGCCGTTCAGCGCCTGGCCGTGAATGCACACCTCGCCGCCCGTCGGATGAAGCACGCCGAGAATCAATCGCAGCAGCGTCGTCTTGCCCGCGCCGCTCGGCCCCACCAACGCGGCGAACTGCCCAGGATGCAAGTGCAGGCAGATGTCTTCCAGCACCGGCTCCGCGCCGTAGCCAAAAGTGATGTGGTTGAGTTCGACAAGGGGTTGCAAATTTGACTCGTAATCCGTGAGGCGTGAGACGTGATCCGAAAACAGTCACGCTTCACGTATCACGCATCACTTTACTGCTGCTGGTCAACAGCGATGTCTACTCCAGGAATGTTCGACGTATCGAAACTCGCAATCAAACCAGGATCGCCCCCCAACGCTTCCGCCATGATCCGCACGTCCTCCACGAGCAAACCGACGTACGAGTGATTGGCATCCCCAGGCTTGCCCGGCAAATCGTCGTCGCGGAGATCGTCCACGTAGGCCGCGCCGGTCTCTCTGGCAATCTGCTCCAACACCGGCGACGGAAACACTTCCGACCCGAAAATAGCCGGGACGTTTTCCCGCCGCAGTTGCACGATCAAATCACCCACTTCCTTTGCCGACGGCTCGGAGAAATCGGCCGGTTGAATCGCGCCGACCACCGTCATGCCATAGCGCGGCGCAAAGTAAGCCCACGAGTCGTGATACGTCAACAACTTGCGATTTTCCTCGGGAATGCTCGCAATCGCGGCCATTACTGCTTTGTCCAGCGCCTCAATGCGCGTTTTGAAAGCGTCGTAATTGGACTGATAATACTCGGCGTTGGCCGGGTCGCGGCGGGCGAGCGCATCGCGGGCGATCTCGGCGTAACGCAGGCCGTTCATCGGGTTGGGCCACAGGTGCGGGTTCGGGCTTCCGGCTTCTTTGGGAAATGAAAAATCGTATACGTACTCGTCCGGCGAAATCGTCTGCTCGCCGAGCATGATGATCTCTGCGCTCGCCTTTTTGTTCGCCTCGGCCAGTTTCAGCGTCGGCTCTTCCAGACTCAGCCCGTTGACGAAGATCAGATCGGCTTCGGCCAATTTACGCGCGTCCGAAGGCGCGGGTTCAAAGGTGTGTGAGTTCACGCCCTCCGGCACAATGCCCGTCAAATTAATCCGGTCGCCGCCGATGTTATAGATGATGTTCGTCACCGGGGAAACAGTCGCCACTACATTCAATTTGCCATTCGCCGGCGCAAGTGCCGCACCGCAAGCCACAAGCAACAAACTAAACAGAACTAAGAATTTTCTACCCTGCCCCACTGCACACCCTCCCGTCCAACTACCGCCCATTCGCCCAAACCCTTTCCCGCCGTTATCCCTTTTGTTCATTCTTCATTCTTCATTTCTTCATTGTTCATTTCTTCATTCTTCATTGTTCATTCTTCATTGTTCATTTCTTCATTCTTCATTGTTCATT
>CAYYCF010000110.1:3867-6452 GCA_964470235.1 uncultured Anaerolineales bacterium
TCATTCTTCATTGTTCATTCTTCATTGTTCATTTCTTCATTCTTCATTGTTCATTCTTCATTGTTCATTTCTTCATTCTTCATTGTTCATTGTTCATTGTCTCCCCCGCTCCTCTTTCGCCTTGCACTTCTTACACAACCCAAACAACACCACGTGATCCATATCCACTGTAAACTCCTGCTCGCGCTCGATTCTTGCGAACAGCCCCTTGAGCGAATCGTGGCTGATTTTCTCCATTTTGTTACACGTGCGGCAGATCAAATGATGGTGCGGCGTCTGACCCGCAATCTCGTACACCCTCTGCCCGCCGATCTGCGCCGCCACCACCAGGCGCATCTCGCACAGAAAATCTAAATTGCGGTACACCGTCGCGCGGTTGAGGGCAAACGCCTTGGCCCGCACCCGCATGTAAATTTCGTCCGGCGTATTGTGCCCCTCGCCCGCGCAAATCGCGTCCAGAATCAACTGTCTCTGCGGCGTCACGCGGAAGCCGCGCTCGCGCATCAGCGCCGGGTAATCCCAATTTTGGTGTGGCATGGCTTATTGCAAATAGTTGCAACAACTACAAGCATACAACAAAAAACGCCCGGCTGTCAAGAGCCGGGCGCGGAAAAAGGTTGGCGACAGAAAGAGCTTAACTCACCCCAAGCTTTCCGCGCACAAAGACGCGAACACGACCCGCGGCGGCAAGGGCGTCCTTGGCGGCCGGCAAAGTGGCATCGAAGCCAGGATAACGCACCTGCACGCCGTAGACCGACAAATCTTCCAAGTCCTTACGAAGGGTCTCATACTCTTCATCTATTTTCAGGCACAAAGCCAGCAAATCAACGAGAACGTGCGTATAGGGAAACGGGGCGGCCTGCTCGGTGAGAAAGGCTTTCAGAAATTTCTCGGCGCATTGTTGAGAATGATAACAAACTGCGTCGTAACTGGGCCGATCCTCAAAGGAGAGTTCACGCCCAGCCACGCGAAAGTCGTCTTCAGCTTTGGCGATCCACTTTTGAGTGTCGTCTTTCATACAGCACTTCTCCTCGCGCAGTGATTTCCTTCAGGAACAAATCGTCGGCCGCAAGGCGCTCTTGTATCGTGCGCGCAGAATGCACAATAACATCAATCCCAAATGGATGAGGCGAAAGAGCGCGAGAGATGGCCAGCATTTGCGCCAGACTGCCTTCCGGCGTATCCATCACCACCAAAAAATCTACATCGCTCCACGGCTTGGGGCTGCCATAGGCATACGAGCCGAACAAAATAATTTTGTCCGGCGCAAACTTCTCGGCGATCCGTCTGGCAATGGCGCGAATGGCGCGCATCGGAATCCGCTTGCGCTTGTTGATATCAGGAATTTTTAGTTCCAGCATGGCGATATTATAGCATCGGCCTAATCACAACGATCGCTGTTTTCATTTTTCGCTCCAAGACTTTCCTGGGCTCGAAGGCCCCGAAGGTCTTCTTTACCCGTCCAACCACTCATCCACTTCAAATATTCGCGCAGGCCATCTTCCAGACTCAACGGAGCCCATCCGAGTTCACGCTTCGCCTTTTCTGCCGACGCAGGATACGAACTGTCGGCGGCGTACAATATCGTCTCTGTCGAGAACAGGCCGCTGAGTTTGAACGGCTGGAAAAGAGTCGCCATGCCGCGCGCCCACCGGCCAGGAATCCAGATCACCGGCGCGCGCTTGCCGCTCAACCGTTGGCACGTTTCGAAATATTCGCGGAACGTGTGCGTCGGCCCGGCGAGATTGTACGTTTCGCCAACTCGGCCTTTTTCGTAAGCCAGCCAATGGCCTTCGGCAATATCCTGCGCGTGCGTCCACGTCAACCTGCAATCCGGCCCGATCATCACCGGCAGAAGCCCGCGCCAATACAATCGCACTACTTTTCCAAACAGTGCGGTATCACCAGGTCCGTAAATCATGCCTGGGCACACGATCACTATCGGCGCGCCTTTCTGCTGGAGTGGAACGGCGACCTCGTAATGCGCCGCGAACTTCGTGCGCTCATATTCCGAAGCAAGCAATTTGCCGTCGGCGCGATACGATTCGTCCACAGGCTCGCGAGACATGCCGTACACGCCCACCGTGCTGGTATAAACAATCTTCGGCACACCCAACTCCGCCGCCAGCTCCAGCACCGCCCGCGTTCCGTCCACGTTGATCTTCCGCATGTGCGCCGGATCCGCCGTGCCGATTTCGTACAATGCGGCCGCGTGAAACACCGCATCCGCGCCCTGCATCGCCGCACGCAAGGACTCGGGCTTGGTAATGTCTCCCGGCACGCCGCGCGCGCCGTGCGGCAGATCGCGCGCCAGGTTCATCGTCCGCACCAGCGTGGAAACTTCCCAGCCGCGCACTAACAATGCGCGAACAAGATAACGTCCTAAGAATCCCGTTCCGCCGGTAACAAAAGCTCGTTTGTTTGGAAACAGCATGTGGCATCTCCAGATAGCGGATATCTTTGGGGTACCGGCTATCTCAATAGTGGTCGCTAATATCCAGAAAGCAGTGTCCTTCGGGAACTTTATCCATGCGTCACCGTCTATTGTAGCATTTGGCACGCGCCGCAGTTGAGGCTACAATAGC
>CAYYCF010000110.1:6552-7992 GCA_964470235.1 uncultured Anaerolineales bacterium
CGAATGCTGTCGAATTCTTTTGGAGGATTGCATGGCTAAACCGAAGACCGTTATTGTTGCCAATCCGATTGACGAATACGCCGCCGCCGCCGCTGCCAACCCGTCGAACGCACAGGCGCAGGCAAACCTGGGTTGGGGCCATTACAGCCGGGACCATCTCGACGAGGCGATGCGGCAATTCGAGAAGGCGCTGCAACTCAACAAAGACAATATTGACGCGCAGTACGGCTTGAGTCTGGCATTGAAGAAAGCCGGGAAGACTGAGCAGGCCGTCGCGGCGTTAGAACGGGCCGCGGAGTTGGCGTCCAAGATAGAAGAGCGCGAGCGCCAGCAAATGTTACTGCGCCTGATTCACGGCCACATCAACGCCATCAAGATCGGCGATTGGAAAATCGGCAGCGAACTTTGGCATAAGATGTGATAGACAAACGGGAACGGCTCAAGGCGACGCTGAACGGCGAGTCCGTGGACCGGGTGGCCGTGGCGCTGTGGCGGCATTTTCCGGTGGACGACCAGCGCCCGGAAGACCTGGCCGCCGCCACGGTGGAATTTCAAACGCTATACGATTTTGATTTCGTCAAAGTGACGCCGTCCAGTTCGTTTTGCCTGCGTGATTGGGGCGCGGAGGACGAGTGGACGGGGGACCCCGAAGGCACGCGCGGCTACACGCGCCGCGTTGTGGCCCGCGCCGACGATTGGACGACTCTCAGACCGCTCGATCCTGGCAAAGGGTGGCTGGGCGGCCAACTGCGCGCGCTCCAATTAATCCGCGCCGCCCTGCCCGCCGACACACCCGTTATTCAGACGATCTTCAGCCCGCTCTCGCAGGCGCGCAACCTGGTCGGCGCGGACGCCCTGCCACTCCACGCGCGCCGACACCCCGCCGAACTGAAAGCCGGGTTGGACGTGATCACCGAAACGACCTTGCGTTTTGTGGAGGCCGTGAAAGGCACAAGAGTGGACGGCATTTTTTATGCCGTGCAGTTTGCAACGCAGCGTGTTTTTTCGGAAGCGGAATACCGCGAATTTGGCGAGCCGTTCGACCGAAAAGTTTTGCAAGCGGCAGGCGATTTGTGGTTGAACGTGGTGCATTTGCACGGCGAGGATGTGATGTTCGATCTGGCGGCGAGCTACCCGGCGCAGGTGATGAACTGGCACGACCGCGAAACCGCGCCCGGCCTGACCGAGGGGAAAACCAGATTTTCGGGCGCGGTGTGCGGCGGCCTGCGGCAGTGGGAGACGATGGTGCGCGGCACGCCGGACTCGGTGCGGGCGGAAGCGCAGGCCGCCATCGAAGAGACCGGCGGGCGGCGGTTGATTCTGGGGACGGGGTGTGTAACGCCGATCATCGCGCCGCGGGCGAACTTGCGGGCGGCGAGGGAGGTAGTGAGGGAAACAGGTAGACAGGTAGACAGGTAGACAGGTAGGCAAGTACCCTGC
>CAYYCF010000111.1:0-7939 GCA_964470235.1 uncultured Anaerolineales bacterium
CCTCGCAGGTGGTGGGCGATTACAACTCGCTGGTCAACCATGATCGGCGCGTCATCCGCCTCCATCTTGGCCGGCAGGCGCCGACAGGCATACGCCGGATTGCCAAGCAGATCAGTCGGGAGACGGCTTTGAGGCCAGACACAAAATGATCCGCGCAGCGATTTTCGACCTGGACGGGACGCTGGTCAAGACGGAGTGGCTGAAGAGCCTCTCGTATGCGAAGGCGGTGCAGGCGCTCAGCCCGACGCCGGTGGCGGCCGAAGCGGCGCAAGAGGTGTTCAAAGAGGTGGTGGGCCGCTCACGCGAGGAAGTCTCTGCCACGTTGCTCCAACGCTTCGGGCTGGAGGCTGTGGCGCGGGCGCGCCTCGGCGAGCACGACGCGCAGTATCCGTGGCAAGTGTTGGCCCGCCTGCGCCTGAGACTCTACGACGAGATGCTGGCCGATGCCGCAGTGCTCCGCGCCAACCAGTGGCCGCACAACGTCGAATTATTGCGGGCCGCGCGGCGCGGCGGTTGTCGCACGGCGCTGGCCAGCATGTCGTACTGCGATCAGGTCAAGCGGATTCTCCGGGCCGTCGGCCTGGAAGATCAATTTGACGCGATCCTGTCGCGCGACGATGTCGAGCATCCCAAGCCCGATCCGGAGATTTATCTTCTGGCCGCGCGACTCATCGAGGCCCAGCCCGAGGACTGTTTGGTCATCGAAGACTCCCCGGCCGGCGTGCAGGCAGCCGTCGCCGCCGGGATGAACTGTATTGCCGTCGCCACGCCGCTCACGCGGGAGAGATTGCACTCGCAGAATCTCCTCGCGCCGGAGTGGATCGTGGACGACCCGGCGACGCTGCCAACCGTTGTTGAACGGTTGATGGCGCAGCGAAACTTATGAGCATCGAGCGACCCTACGTGATACTGAATGCCGCCGTTACAGCGGATGGCAAAACAGACACAATCGCACGGCAGGGTGCCGCGATCTCGTCACCACTCGATTCGGCGCGTGTCGACCGTCTGCGCGCCGGTAGCGACGCGATTATGGTCGGCGGTCGAACGTTGCTAGGCGATGACCCGCGCTTGATCGTGAAGACGGAAGCCCTGCGAGCTGAACGTCTCTCGCGCGGTCTCAATGAAAACCCGATCAAAGTCGGTGTCGTCACTAACGCAAACGCTCTGCGGCTGGACGGTCGCTTCATGACATTCGGCCCGGCGCGGAGGATCATCGTCACGACTAACCAAACAGATCAAGCGCAGTTCGATCGATTGCGTGAGCGAGAGATTGAGGTCGTGGTCCTCGGCGCTCAACGTGTGGATTTGACGGCGGCCCTGCATTATTTGAAACAGGCGGGCGTACAGCGGCTGCTAGTTGAAGGCGGCGGCACGCTGAATGCTGAATTGCTGCGCCAGAACTTGGTGGATGAGATTCAGCTCTACGTCGCGCCACTCGTCTTTGGCGGCGCAACCGCGCCGACGTTTGTGAGTGGGGCGGGCTGGCTGCGCGACCAGGCGATCCCGCTGCGTCTAATCGGAATCGAAAAAGTGGGCGATGATGGCCTGATCGTGCGCTATGTACCACAACCGGCATAAGCCAAATCATTCGCAAGGAGAATCCCTATGGCACTCACGCATCTGCAAATCAAGGAATTGTTGGACGAAAACCGTTACCATCAATGTGATGGCTATGGCCCGGATGGCATCTGCGTCAAGATTGCCGCCATCGGCGATCTGCCGTCGCGCTTCGGCCAATTCCACGTCGTGGCGTTTTGGAATAACAAGGACGGCAAGGAACACGCCGCCTTTGTGCACGGCGATGTGTGCGACGCCGAAGACGTCCCGGTGCGCCTGCATTCCGAATGCCTCACTGGCGACGCGATCGGTTCCCTACGCTGCGACTGCCGTGATCAACTCGAAGGCGCCTTGAAAGCCATTGGCGAAATGGACAAAGGCATTCTGCTTTACCTGCGGCAGGAAGGGCGCGGCATCGGCTTTCTCAACAAGATTCGCGCCTACGGCCTGCAAGATCACGGTTATGACACGGTCGAGGCGAATCTTGCACTGGGCTTCCGCGACGACGAGCGCGACTACGCCGTGGCAGCACATATGCTGGCGTCGCTGAAGGTCAAATCGGTGCGTCTCATGACCAACAACCCGCGCAAGATTAACGATCTCACAGCGCATGGCATCAAAGTGACGGAGCGCATCCCGCTGATCATCCCGCCGAATCCGTATAACCAATTCTACTTGGAAACAAAAGCCGCCAAGTCCGGCCACCTGATCGATTTCAACGGCAAAGAGCATCTGCTGGAACAGATCGACCGTCCGATCGTGGACGGCATGACCGCTGATCAAATCGCGAAGTTGGCGAGCTTGACCGACAACGGAAAGGAAGCCCATTCATGAGCCTTGAAAATCGGGTCGTGCTCATTACTGGCGCGGCGGGCGGCCTGGGTCGCGTCGTCACACGCACCTTTGCCGAACGTGGCGCGCAGTTGGCGTTGTTGGGCACGCAGGTCGATTCACTGAACAGCCTAGTCCAGGAGTTGATGTTGCCGGTTGATCGCGCCTTACCGCTGGCCGTTGATCTAAGCAGGGCGGATGCAACGCGAGTCGCCGCTGAGGCCGTGCTTCAGAAGTTTGGCCGGGCTGACATCCTGTTGCACTTTGTCGGCGGCTGGGCGGGCGGCACAGCCGTGACCGAAGTTCCGGCGAGTGTCGTTAACGATATGCTGCAACAGCATTTGTGGACGACGTTCAACGTGGCGCAGGCCTTTGTCCCGGCGTTGGTAACCAATGGCTGGGGACGCTTCATCGTGATCTCGTCGCCCAGTGCGGCGACTCCACTGGCGAAGGGCCTGCCGTATAGCGTCGGCAAGGCCGCCCAGGAAACGTTGATGTTGACACTGGCTGAAGAACTGAAAGACACCGGAGTTACGGCCAACGTGTTGCGCGTGCGCGCCATCGACACGAAGCACGAGCGTGATCAGGCTCGCACCGCAAAGAACGCCGCCTGGACGACCCCGGAAGAGATCGCTGCAACGATCGTGCATCTGTGCTCGGACGCGGCGGGCGTCATCAACGGGGCGCGGCTGCCGTTGTATGGCAGTCCGTAACACCTCATCGCATTATTTCAAGGAGACTCATATGGAACTCGGTATGATTGGCTTGGGTAAAATGGGCGCGAATATGGCGCGCCGCCTGTTGAAGGGTGGTCATCGCGTCGTGGTGTTCGATCCCCGCCTGGAGGCTGTGCGGGAATTGGTTGAAGCTGGCGCAGTGGGCGCGGCGTCATTGGCTGAGCTGGTTGGCCAGCTAGCCACGCCGCGCGCGGTCTGGGTGATGGTGCCGTCGGGCCCCATCACTGAAGACACCGTTCAAGCGCTGGCTGGCCTCCTGTCAAAGGGCGATACCGTCATTGACGGCGGCAACTCCAACTACAAAGACTCGCAACGGCGCGCGGCAGCGATGCGGGCGCAGGGCTTGAACTTCGTCGACGTCGGCACCAGCGGCGGCATCTGGGGACTGGCCGAAGGCTACAGCCTGATGATCGGCGGCGAGGAAGACGTCGTTGAGCATCATCGCCCGATCTTCGAGACGCTCGCCCCGGCGCTGGACAAAGGCTGGGGGCGCGTCGGGCCTTCGGGCGCCGGCCACTTCGTCAAGATGATCCACAATGGTATCGAGTACGGGCTGATGCAGGCCTATGCCGAGGGTTTTGCGATCATGAAAGCCAAGAAAGAACTCAAGCTGAAGATCGGCGACATCGCCGAAATCTGGCGCTATGGCAGTGTGGTCCGCTCGTGGCTGCTCGATCTTACGGCGCGGGCGCTCAGTGAAGACGAAGAGTTGAGCGGCCTCAAAGCCTGGGTGCCCGACTCGGGTGAGGGCCGTTGGACGGTCTTTGAAGCGATCGATTTGGACGTGGCCGCGCCTGTCATCACGTTGTCTTTGCAGCGCCGCTTACGATCACGCGAGGCCGAGCCGTATGCCGATAAGCTGTTGGCAGCCCTGCGGAATCAATTCGGCGGACACGCCGTGAAACGCGCTGAGGGCTGATGGCTGATTCAACTACAATCGTGATCTTTGGCGCGTCAGGCGATCTCACGCAACGCAAGTTGATCCCGGCGCTCTTCAATTTATTCCGTAAGCAGCGGCTACCGGCAGACTTTCGCATTGTGGGGTTTGCGGTAACGCCGTGGCGAGACGCGGATTTTCGCGCGGCGATGCGAAATGGCGTCGATCAGCAGGCACAGCCGGCTTACCCTGCTGAAGACTGGACAGTGTTTGAGGCGCGCTTATTCTATCGGACGGGCAGTTTTACTGAAGCCGCCGACTTTGAGCGCTTAAGCGCGGCCCTGACTGACTTAGAGACCGGCCCGGTCGATCGGCTGTATTACCTCGCCACGCCGCCGCGCTTCTACGCCGACATCGTGAATCAACTGGGCGCGGCGGGTTTGGCGCGCGAGGACAACGGTCGGCGGCGGGTGATCATCGAGAAGCCGTTCGGGACTGACCTGGCTTCGGCGCAGGCGCTTAATCAGGCAATCCATCGCGTGCTAGCCGAACAGCAAATCTATCGCATCGATCATTATCTGGGCAAAGAAACGGTTCAGAATATTCTGGCGCTGCGGTTCGCCAATGCGATTTTCGAGCCGTTGTGGAACCGCAATTACATCGATCACGTGCAGATCACCGTGGCCGAAACGGTCGGCGTGGGGCATCGCGCCGGTTACTACGATCAGGCCGGGGTGCTGCGCGACATGTTCCAGAATCATTTGTTACAGTTGACGGCCATGACGGCGATGGAACCGCCCGATTCGTTTGACGCGGATTCACTGCGCAACGAAAAGGTTAAGGTCTTCAAAGCGCTGCGACCGATTCCAGCCGACCAGGTTCAGAACCATACGGTGCGCGGGCAATATCGCGGCTATCGCCAGGAAGCCGACGTGCAGCCCGATTCTCGGACCCCGACCTTCGCCGCCGTGCAGTTGTTTATCGACAATTGGCGATGGCAAGGCGTGCCGTTTTATCTGCGCTCCGGCAAGTTGCTGGCGGCGAAGACAACGGAGATCATCATTCAGTTCAAGTGCCCGCCGCACTTGATGTTTCCGTTGCCGCCCGATCGTGATTTCACTTCCAACATCCTGGCGCTGTGCTTGCAGCCCGATGAAGGCGTGCATCTGCGCTTCGAAGCCAAGGTGCCCGACACCGTGACCGAGATGCGATCGGTTGACATGGAATTTCACTACGCCGACTCGTTCGGGCCGCGCGCGATTCCGGAAGCCTACGAACGGCTGTTGCTCGATGCGCTGCACGGTGATGCGTCACTGTTCACGCGCAGCGACGGCATCGAGTTCGCTTGGAAGTTCATTGATCCGATCTTGAAGGGTTGGACGTCGCAGACCATCCCGCCGGCGGAATATGAGCCTGGCAGTTGGGGCCCGGCAGCAGCCGACGAGTTGCTGGCGCGCGAAGGACGAGCGTGGGTGCGCGGCTGTGGGCAACATCCAACCACTTGAGGGGGTCAAGCGCGGCCATGGCAACTTATCGCCTTGAACACTAGCCTGAAAAAGTACACGTGTCCACTGTGTGGAACACCCACCTCGGCCAGCGACCTGGCCGAGGTTGATTGGCTTGCGCCCGATACGTTGGAGCGGCTCGCCCGCGAGAACCCCGGCTGGCGTCTTGCCGACGGTGCTTGTCCGGCCTGTGTTCAGCACGCGCTCTTGCGCACCCTGATCGAGCAGGGTGAGGCTGCTTTACACGACGGCCTTCAAGCGGCCTGGCCGATTGATCCGGGCACTGCCTTTGGCGCGCTACCGACACCGTTACGCCTGCATGCTGATCCGCGTTTCACCGGGCGCGGCCTGACGTTGGCTGTGGTCGATGCGGCCTTCTACCCGCATCCCGATCTCACGCAGCCCCATAATCGGATTCGAGCCTGGGTCGATGCCGGCCGCGAGCCGATCATCGCTCGGCGTTTCGGGGTCGTCGATCAGCCGCAGTGGCCCGGCTGGAATAGCCTTCACCCCGCACAGTGGCACGGCCTGATGACGAGCGCGGCCGCCGCTGGCAATGGCTGGTTGAGTCACGGCCTGTATCGGGGCCTGGCGAGTGAAGCGGATCTCGTGTTGGTGCAAGTGCGCGATCGGGCAGGCCGCATCACTAATCACACGCTTGCCCGCGCCCTTAACTGGCTGAGTCAACAGGCTAACGCATTAGGCGTCCGTGTGATCAATCTATCGGTTGCGGGTGAACTCGTATCACCGCTTGCCAACAATCCCGTCGACACCGCCGTCGCGCAGTTGGTCGAGCAGGGTATCACGGTGATCGCATCTGCGGGCAACGATGGTCAACGCCGCTTACTGCCACCGGCAACCGCGCCAGCCGCGCTGACGATCGGCGGGTTGGACGATAAGAATACCTTCGATCATCGGGAAGTTGAGCTGTGGCACAGCAACTATGGCGAGGCCGTGAGTGGCGCGCTCAAGCCGGAGTTGGTGGCACCCAGTCTGTGGGTTGTTGCGCCTGTCCTGCCGGGATCGGACGTGGCGATCGAGGCCGGGCAGTTGTTTGCGCAGCGCGCTCGAAGTGAGGCTCAGGTCGAGCAACACTTGGCCGCATTGAAACTGGTCACGCCTCACTATCAGCATGTCGATGGCACGAGCTTTGCCGCGCCGCTCGTCGCCAGCATCGTCGCGTGCATGCTGCAGGCCGCGCCGTCGCTCACACCCGATGAAATTCGGCAAATACTCATCGAAACAGCGCAGATCATTCCTGGCGCGTCGCTGGAACGACAAGGGGCCGGCGCAGTGAATGCGGGGTTGGCAGTGACGCGAGCATTGGCTGCCCAACATGGTCAGCGCGTCACGCATACCCAATGGCCACATGTTACGCCAACTGAGGTTACGTTTCAACTGTATGATCGTGAGGCGCGCATGGTGCAGATAGTGGGCAGTTGGAACAGCTGGCAAGTGCCTGGTCTCATCGCCACCGAAATTGAGCAGGGACTCTGGCAAGCGCGCCAGCCACGATTGAAACCGGGCGCATACGCCTATAAGTTTCTGCTCGATGGTGATCGGTGGCTGGCCGATCCAGCCAACCCAGCTCATGTTCCCGACAATTTCGGCGGTTGGAATAGCGTCTTGCGCAACCTCTGATACTTGTGACGGCAAACCAACGATAATCACTCTTGAAGGTTTGGCGCCTTCGGAAGTTTTTTTGGGGTCTTGACCTTCCAGCGACTGGAAGGTGTAAAGTAAATGCTCAGGAGCACAACGATGGTCATTCACGAACTGGCAAAACAAGCCGGGGTTCCCGCAAAAACCATCCGATATTACGAGTCCATTGGGTTGTTGCCGCGCCCGAAACGTGCGGCGAACAATTACCGCGAGTACGCGCCGGCCGAGGCCGAACGGTTGCGCTTCATCGCCGGCGCGCGCAGTTTGGGCTTTTCGCTGGCCGACGTGGCCGAGATTCTCGCGGCGCGTGACGGCGGTATCGCCCCGTGCCAGCGTGTGCTCGATGGCGTTGACCGGCGGCTGGCGGACGTTGACCGCCGCATTGCCGATTTGCTGGCCTTGCGCGATTCTCTCCGGCAACTGCAGAGCGAGGGAGCCATTCTCCCCCGCGATGACGTGCAGGGGGAGCACTGCGTGTGTTACTTGCTCAAAGCGTATCGCGACACCGGACACGTCACTATTCAAAGAGGAGAACTTTTCGATGGCTGATACTTGTGGTTGCCCGCCCGAAGCCGGAAGCGCGGTTTGCGAACTACCGGCGCAAGGATTTCAACGTCCGGCTCACGCCGCCAACGCCTGCCCTGAGTGCGGCAAGACCGGCAAGCTCGTCCAGGGGCAAACGGTCAAAGCCCTTCTGGCGGTGAGCCTGCGCGACGTGCGCGACGCGGAGTATTTGTTTTGCCGGACGCAGACCTGCCCGGTCGTTTACT
>CAYYCF010000112.1:0-7937 GCA_964470235.1 uncultured Anaerolineales bacterium
TAGAATACCGCCTGCACTTCTTCCGCTTCCTGCGGTTTTTCAATTTGATCGGGGTTGACCCCGGCCATCAGGAGGCCGACATATTGTTTGGTGGCTTGTTTGGCTTCCACCACGGCCACGATGCGCCCGCGATACATCACGGCAATCCGATCCGAAAGGGCGAGAATTTCGTCCAACTCGGTCGAGACGAGCAGAACCGCGCACCCTTCGGAGCGCCGTTCCATGATGCGGCCATGAATGTATTCGATAGAACCGACGTCGAGACCGCGCGTGGGTTGGGCGGCAATGAGCAGTTTGATCGGGCGCGAGAATTCGCGCGCCACGATTACTTTCTGTTGGTTGCCGCCGGAAAGCGCCCCGGCCGAGGTGGCGATGCCTGGCGTGCGCACGTCGAATTGTTCCACGCGCTCTGCCGCCGCTTTATCTACTTCCTTCTGCTGAATAACGATGCCTTTGGCAAAGGGCGGAAGATAATAGGTGCTTAGCACCATGTTGTCGGCAACGGGATACGAAAGCACCAGGCCATCCTGCTGTCGGTCTTCGGGCACGTGCGCCACACCCAGTTCGACGATCCCTCGCGGCGTAGCGTGAGTGGTTTCGTGTCCGTTGATGCGTGCGTGTCCCGCGAATACGCGCCGCAGGCCGGTGAGGGCCTCGACGAGTTCCGTCTGGCCGTTGCCCTGCACGCCGGCCACGCCCACTACTTCGCCAGCGCGCACTTCCAGCGATACACCGTCCACGGTGAGCGTTTCGCGATCGTCCAGCACTTGCAAATTTTCGACTCGCAAAACCACCTCGCCGGGCTTGGCGGGAGTCTTATGCACCGTCAAATCCACTTTGCGGCCCACCATCATGGAGGCCAATTCCAGTTCGGTCACGGTCTTGGCGTTGGCTTCGCCGGCCACTTTGCCCAACCGCAAAACGTCAATGCGGTCGGACACAGCCAGCACTTCGCGCAGTTTGTGGGTGATGAAAATAATAGATTTGCCTTGCGCCGCCAGCGACCGCATGATTTTGAAAAGCTCGTCGGCCTCTTGCGGCGTCAGCACGGCGGTTGGCTCGTCGAGAATTAGAATGTCGGCGTTGCGATAAAGCAATTTGATGATTTCGACTCGCTGTTGAATGCCGACGGGCAAGTCTTTGATGGTTGCGGTCGGATCAACGGTCAGCCCGTATTTTTCGGAAATGCCGCGGATACGCGCCGCCGCCGCTTTGCGATCCAGAAACGCGCCGCCGATCAGCGACTCGACGCCGAGCATGACGTTCTCGGTGACGGTCAGCACCGGCACGAGCATGAAGTGCTGATGTACCATGCCCACTCCGGCGGCGATGGCGTCGTTGGGGCTGTGGACGGTGATGGGTTTGCCCTTGACGATGATCTCGCCTTCATCCGGCTGGTAAAGGCCGTAAAGGATGTTCATCAGGGTCGTCTTGCCCGCGCCGTTTTCGCCGAGCAGGGCCAGTATCTCGCCCTGATTCAACGTGAGATCAATGTGATCGTTGGCGAGCACGCCGGGGAAGCGTTTGGTGATGTTGTGGAGTTCGAGAATAGGCGGCATTTTTTATAGGGGCGAAGCATTCGCCCAATGCGTGAGAATGGCCGGGCGAACAGTTCCGCCCGTGCGGTGGCGAGAGTTTAGCATAGGTAAGGGAAAAGTAAAACTGGCGGCCTGAGGGAAAATCCCCCGGGCCGCCAGCAACGATCTGTCAGGTTTTCAAATCCTGACAGGTCTGGTTAAGGTGCTGCATCACTACGGCAGTGTCGAGAACGAGTGAACCACGATCTTGCCGTCAATGATGTCCTTGGCCACGCCGGCAACTTCCGCCGTCAACGCGTCAGCCGTCGCTTGATCGACGTTGGTAATCGGCGCGATGCCGATTTCGCCGTTCTTCAGATTGCCGACGTGCGTGCCGCCCGCGAACGAACCGGTGGCCACCGCGCGCGAGGCCGTCTGCACCGAGAGTTCGAGGTGTTTGAGCACGCTGGTCAGGGTGATAGCGTTGTACTCCGGCGCGCTCACGTTCCAGTCGGTGTCCACGCCGATGAGCCACGCCCCACCGCGCTCTGCGACGGCGGCGGCCGTGCCGAGGCCGACCGGGCCGGCCACAGGCAGGATCACGTCCGCGCCTTCATCCATGAGCGTCTCGCCCATGCGGCGGCCATCGTCCAGGCTGTCGAAGTTGCCGGTGAACAGCCCGTCTTTGGCTTTGTTATCCCAGCCGAGCACTTCAACGCTTGTGCCTTTCACCGAGTTGTAATACTCCACGCCTTCTTGGAAGCCCACCATGAAGTCGGCAACGGGCGGGATGTTGATGCCGCCGAAGGTGCCGACTTTGCCGGTCTGGGTTACTGCGGCGGCAACGTATCCGGCGAGGAACGCGCCCTGCTCAGTGGAGTAGACCTGGCCCCAGACGTTGTTCGTGCTGACCAACGAGGGGAAGTCCAGGATTTGGAACGGCTGATTGGGGTTGGCTTCAGCGGCGGCCTTGGTGGCGTCGCCAAGCAGGAAACCCACGGTCACGATCAGGTCACAGTCCGAACCGAGGAACTCGGTGAGATTCTTCTCGTAGTCGGTCTGCTGTTGCGATTCGAGATACACGGCCTCGCCGCCGAGCGCCGTGGCGGCGGCTTGCGCGCCGGCCCAAGCGGTGGCATTGAACGATTTGTCGTCCACGCCGCCGGTGTCGGTCACTTCGCACACCTTGAACGGATTGGTCGGCATGCCGTTGGTGCTGATCGCACCGGCGATAATCGCCGCCTTGACATCCGCAAGTTCAGTCTTCACGGCGTCCGACACTTCGGTCACGTAACCGCCGGTTTCGGCGATGCCGATTTCACCGTTGGCCAGGTTGCCCACGTGCAGGCCGCCAGCGAACGAGCTGTCGGCCACCGCATGAGCGGCCGTTTGCACCGAGAGTTCGAGGTGCTTGAGCACGCTGGTGAGGGTGATGTCGTTGTACTCCGGCGCGCTTACCGTCCAGTCGGTGTCCACGCCGATGAGCCAGGCGCCGCCGCGCTCTTTGATGGCGGCGGCCGTGCCGAGGCCGACCGGGCCGGCCACAGGCAGGATCACGTCCGCGCCTTCATCCATGAGCGTCTCGCCCATGCGGCGGCCATCGTCCAGGCTGTCGAAGTTGCCGGTGAACAGGCCGTCGTTGGCGGCGGTGCTCCAGCCCAACACTTCCACGGCGGTGCCGTGCTTGGCGTTGTAATACTGCACGCCGTATTCGTAGCCCTTCATGAAGTCGGTGACGGGCGGAATGTTGATGCCGCCGAAGGTGCCGACTTTGCCGGTCTTGGTGACGGAAGCCGACACGTAACCGGCGAGGAACGCGCCTTGATCAGTCGCGTATACCTGCTGCCACACGTTGTCGTGCGGGTCGCTGTAGGCGAAGTCCAGGATCATGAACTTCTGATCCGGGTTAGCCTGAGAGGCGGCGGAGGTCGCGTCGCCGAGCAGGAAGCCCACGGTCACAATCAGAGTGCAGTTCGAGCCCAGGAATTCGGTGATGTTCTTCTCGTAGTCGGTCTGCTGCTGCGATTCGAGATAGGTGGCGTCCCAGCCAAGATCGGCGGCGGCGGTTTGCGCGCCGGCCCAGGCGGTGGCATTGAACGATTTGTCGTCCACGCCGCCGGTGTCGGTCACTTCGCAGATTTTATCTTTGGCCACAGGCACGGCAGTGGCAGGCGCCACAGTGGCGGGGGCGGCCGTCGTGGCCGCGCCGCCGCAGGCGGCGGCCAACAGCGAAATGAGCGCCAGCCCGGACAGCAATTTGAAGAGGTTGTTCTTCATTGTGTTCTCTCCTCCTAGAAAGAATTAATCGAAATGGTTATTGTGTTTGTGCGAGTTGGCAAGTTGGTTTCGGAGCGGGTACCACCTCCTTCGTAGGCGATTTGACAAGTTGATTATACCGGAAAGCCGTTGTCAAACAAGTAACCAAAACGGGGCAATTACCGGAGATTCAGATCGTACATCGCCATCACATTTTGTATGGGCGTATCGGGTTGGACGTGGTGGGAACTGGCCATGATGTAGCCGCCATTTCTACCCAGCACCTTGATTCTCTCTTTGACTTCCGCCGCCACTTGTTCTTTGGTGCCGCGCGGCAGGGTGCGCATAATGTCCACGCCGCCGTGAAACGTCAGCTTGCCGCCGAATTCATCTTTGATCTTTTGCAAGTCCATATCTTTGGCGTCGGGTTGCAGCGGGTTGAGCACGTCCACGCCCATCTCGATAAATTCGGGAATGAGTTGATAAATCGCGCCGTCGGTGTGGTACATCACCGGCTTGCCGTATTGGTGTGCCAACTCGATCAACTTGATGTGATACGGGCGCACGTACTCTCGCCACATCGGCTTGGAGATCAGCAGTGAATTTTGCGTGCCGATGTCGTCGTAGAAGTACATCATATCCAGGCGGCCGCCGGCCGCCGCATCGGCGTCCAGAACGCGCCGCATGTTTTCGAGATAAATTTCGGTCAGCCGATCCATGATGTACAGCGGGAGACTCGGGTTGCTCGCCAAGTCCATCATGAACTCTTCGAGACCGCGCAGTTGCCAGCCGATTTCGAACACCGAGCCGATGCGGAAGCGGATGTGATATTCCTCGCGCGCGTCGAGTTCGTTCATGATCCGCGGTAACGGGCTGAAGTCCCACCAGTCGGGTTCGGGCCACGGATGCTTCTTCAAATCGTCAATCGACTCGGCTGCGCTCAACGGCCACGTCTTGAATCCTTCGTACGCGCCGACGGCCGTTTCCATTTTGTAGCTGTGCGTGCTCCAGATGTCGTTGAAGGTGTCGTCGGGGTTGGACTGTCGCCACATGCGGTTGGGGGTGGAGCGATTCATCGAGACCCACCAATCCACCTTCGATCCTTTGTGAATCAACGATTCCGGTGGAGCGCAGAACATATCGTAAGACAACACGCGGCAATCCACGTCGAAGTGCCGCAGAATGGCTTCGCGCGCCGGATCAAAAAACTCCGCCGGGCCGATGCCGGTCGTGTCCGGCTTGAGATGTTCGATCAGGCGATCCCAGATTTCCATCGTCGCCAAAAAGTCCACCGGCACGCGGTCGGGCGTTTGGTGGCGCATGGCAGTTTGGACACGGGAGCGAGGGGTAATGCGATCCATTACTTCAGAAACTTGACGTACACCACTTCGGGGTCATTGTCGTCGAGATTGTGTATGACTCCGCTGAGTGTGTATCCTAACTTTTCCAACAGTGTTTGCATTGGCAAGTTCGAGAGATTTGTCGAGGTGAATATCTTGGTGGTCTGGCAGATCGATTCGAGATGCTTCATGAGCGTTGCGCCCACGCCGCGCCGCCGCCAATCCGGATGCACGCACAGCATTGAAACGAAGCCATTGTCGTAGAAAGTGTGCTCCAAAACTGCGTATCCTACGATTTTCTCCTCGACGGCGGCCAAGCAATTTCCGGCGGCAACCGAGCGGGAAATGAAAATTCTGCGGCGATCCTCTCGTTGCGCTACGGCATCAAAAGAGCAAATCGCATCAATGTCGCTTTCAACGGCGGGCCGGATCAACACATGCCTTTCCTCTTCATAAGCAACGCGATCCCGCGTGGCAGGTTTCGCGAGTTACGCATCACGCTTGACCATTGATTCAATGTCCATCCGATCAGGCTTCCATCCACAACAGACTGAAATCGAGGGCGCGTCACGGGCCGCCCTCGGTAGATGTCAATCAAAGCCCCTGTGTCGAAAAGCAGGCTATCCGGCTCACTCATTCTGCCACTCACTGCGCCAGCGCGCGCGCCCGCGGGCCAGCCACTCGTCGTCAATGTCGGCCCGGTCGGCCCACATGCCGAAGCCGGCCAGCGCCAGCGCGCGGCGGTCTTTAACCCGCGCTGACCTGAGGGACAATCGTTCAAACGATTCCATGCTCAAGATCACCGCGACGGCCCGGCCACCCCGTTCGATGACAATCGGCCCGCCGGTGCGGGCAATCTCGCCGAGAACTTTTCCGAACCGATTCTTCACTTCTGTGGCGGCCAGCACGCGGCCGTTTTTCGTTGTCATCTTCCACGTCCCAATTGGCTAACATTACAGCGCGAAGTCGCCAGCTGTCAACGAATTCGTGGAACGGATTGAGCGAATTACGCCGACACACAATTCGTTCAATTCGCTCTCAAAATTCGTTGACAGTTCTCCGCGGCCTCAAAACGCGAACTTTGCGCTGTAATGCTAATTCGATTGGCTATACGAAGTCTCAGCAGATCACGAAATTCGTAGTTTAGCCCCTTGTGGGCGGCCGAAACGGGGACAAGCCCCTATGCTACGCGCCCGACTCGTGATCTATTGAGTCTATACTGCCAACGGGCATAGATTGCGCTTTTTCTTCCAACGGATGGGCAAACGGAAAATCGGATTCTGACGGCACGCATCCGTTTTCGCGGAGCGGATTTTGCGGAGCAATCCGTTGGAAGTTGGCGAAAACGCAATCTGTGACCGTGTGCGGTATAGTCCGGCCGAGGCCGAAAGTCAAGACTGATAGCCGTCACCCTCGCAACATTCCCTCCACCTCACCCCTCCCCGCCAACGCCGGAATCACCCCCAACTGCGTGCAGGCCAATGCCCCCGCGCACACGGCAAATTCCACCGCTTCTTTCAACGGCTTGCCTTCGGCCAATGCCACAGCCAGCGCACAGGTAAAAGCATCGCCCGCGCCGGTGGTGTCAATTACTTTGACCTTTCGCCCCGCGACGTGTTCAGTCTCCCCGTCGGCGGTCACGATCAACGCCCCCTCGCCGCCGCGCGTGACCACCAACTGCCGCACGCCGCGCTTCTGCAAACGGTGCGCCAGCTCCAGCGTGTCCGTCGGGTCGTCCGGCGCGAGGCCGCACAGGAGCCGCAGTTCACTTTCGTTTGGCGTCAACATGTCCACTTGCGAGAGCAGTGAATCGTCAAGCGCCTGCGCCGGAGCGGGGTTGAGCAGGGAGAGCGCGCCGTGCTTGCGCGCCGCTTTCATGGCGTGCGCGGCGGTGACCGGCGAAATTTCCAAGACGCTGATGACCACATCGCTGGCCGCGATCAAATCGTCGGCGCGGTCAACGTCGGCGGGCGAGAGCAAATGGTTCGCGCCCATGTCCAGCACGATCTCGTTGTCGCCTTCGGCGTTGAGAAGGATGAAACCGACTCCGGTGTTGCGCTCCGCCGTGCGCCGTAAATGAGTCGTGCCGACGCCTTCCTGTTTGTATAAATTGACTCCGACATCGCCGAAAAGATCCGCGCCGATCACGGCGACCAGATGACTCTCTGCGCCCAGCCGCGCCGCGCCCACGGCCTGATTCGACCCCTTGCCGCCAGGCCCCATGTCGAAATCCGAGCCGATCAGCGTTTCACCCTTGACCGGAAATCGCGGCGCGCGCAGAGTCAATCCAACGGCAAAACTGCCAACAACCGTAATCTTAGGTCGTGATCCACGCATGGCCTTTTCTGACAACGGATTGAACGGATGAAAACGGATATAAGAAACATCCGTTGAAATCCGTTTCATCCGTTGTCAACTATCTTGCCCACGCCTGCAACATGTACTCGTAAAACTTCGCTTTATCCACCGTATCCATCGCCCAAATTTTTCGCCCGCCGGGAGTCACTTGAGTGCGGCCTTGACTCACGCCTTCGACGACGATGCCGGTCTCCCATTCGCGCACAGTGAAGTATTCCGGATGAGCCAAATATGCCGTGCACAGCACGTCCCAGAAGAAATAATCTTGATGCGTGACGAGGGCGTAACACTGACCGGCGAAATCCGAAATCGGGTGTTTCCGTTGTTTGCCGAGTTGGCGCACAAATTCAGAGGTGACCGGCACGTTGTTGGTGATGTCCAACGGACAGATCAGAATCGGGATGGACGTTTTCCACACACGGTCGGCGGCCGGCGGGTCCCAATACACGTTCCACTCCGCCGACAC
>CAYYCF010000113.1:0-7800 GCA_964470235.1 uncultured Anaerolineales bacterium
GTGCCGGAGACGTACACGAACTGCCCCACGCGCACCGCGCGCGAATATCCGACGACCGGCTCCCACGGCGTTCCGGTGGAGATGTTGGTTCTTTGCATGGCGACTCCTTTTTTGACAACGGATGGAACGGATAGAAACGGATATTGCTTTTATCCGTTCAAATCCGTTTCATCCGTTGTCAACTCTTCTGCCGATTCACAATCCAAACACCGAACAAGATGATCGCGCCGCCGAGCAGGACGGCGGCAGTGATCGCCTCCTGCAAAATGATCGTGGCCACGACTACCGCGACCAGCGGCTCAACGTACAGAAACACGCCCAGCTTCGAGGCCGGTATGACTTGCAGGGCATCGTACCAGAATACGTAAGCCAGCCCCGAACAAAACACGCCCAAGAAGCCGATTCCCAGCCAGCCGTTGAGTGTCAAACGCGGAATCTCGGATAGCCCCGGCCCGGCAAAAAACAACAGTGACGTGAAAATCCAGCCCGACGCCATCACGTAAAACATCATTCGCGCCGCCGGGTGTTTGTCTAATTCGCGCCGCGACAGCGCCGAGAATATGGCCCAGTTGGGCGCGCTGATCAAAACTAGAAAATCGCCGGGCGCGCCGAACCGGCCCGCCGCGAGCGACGCCCACTCTCCTTTCGTGACAACCAACAGCACGCCGAACGCGGCCAGCATGATTCCGGCGACGAGCATCCAGCCGAACCTTTCTTTCAAAAACATCCAACCCAACACGGCCATGAAGATCGGCGTTGTGGCGACAATCCAGGCCGTAGTCGTGGCCTGCGCCGTGACCAGGCCGTTGGATTGCAGCCACTGATGAAAAGTGATTCCGACGAATCCGAGCAGGGCAAAGTACCCTAACTCTTTCAGCGGCACGAACGCAAACTGTTTTCGCGCCACGACGGCCAGGCCGAGGATGACGACGCCCATCGCGAACCTCAGCCACACCACCGTCACCGGCGACACGTCGCGCAAGGCCACTTTGGTGGCGATGAACGACGCGCCCCAGGCGATCACGGCGGCGATGGCTTCGGCAATGGCGATAACTCTTTTCCGTTCCATATTACCTCTGCGGCAACTGCTCACGGTTCTTGTGAGACAAGCATCCTGACCCTTCGGCTGTCGCTCAGGGGAGTTCCGCGTGTTGCGCGAAGCGGACGGAACGCAGTCGAAGGATGCGGGCCACGCGCGAGAACCGCATCCTTCGACTGCGCGGCAGAACAGCACTGCCGCTCCGCTCAGGATGCTGCCCCGTGAGCAGTATCCATCTGTGCGAAGTACGCCACCGCCCGCTCGCCGTCCATCGCAATGTCGAGCCGGTATCCTGCGCGCTCGGCGGGAACGTGAATCACTTTCACGCACTCGGCGAAGCCGGAGTCGCCCGGCAGAAGCGCGGCCAATTGATTTTGCGCGCGGTCGAGAAAATCTGCATTGAGCCAGTCGCCTGGTTCTTCGGGATAGACGGCCAGCGGATAAATCTGCGCTTCGACCAAATCCTGAAAGAAGTGCGTGCCGTAGGATGGCTCCGGCGCGAGGCCCTGCTGTGGAACGGCCAGCTCGACCAGCGCGCGCGCGTTGTAGATGTCGGCGTAAGTCACCGGGAGGCCGAGGGCGACGTTGGCCGACCCCCACCGGCCAGGGCCGATCAAAATGAAATTCTTGCCTTCCAATTTTTTGTTCAACCGGCCGACGATGCGCGCCGCCTCGTGGCGGCGAACTGGATCCTCGAGGCGGCTGTACGCCGACGGATCAATAGTCACGACGTACTCGACCTCGGCCACTCCTCCCTGCGGCACCATCCGCGTGGCGAGGAAAAGCGTCTCGCTCTGCGGCAAGTCGGCGGGGATGGCGTGCGCCGCGCCGCCGCGCATACTGCTCTGCGGGCGGCACTGCAAAAGGTGCAGGGTGAAGCGCGGCGGCGAATCGGCGGCGAGGGTGGCGGCGAATTCTATGTCCACCGGCGTTTCGTAGCGCCGCGCCAGAGTCGCCAGCACGTTTTTCAACAGCGGAACAAAATCAGTCTGCCCCAGCAAATTGTCGAAAGTGAGCACGAGTTGATCGGGCGAGGTCTGCGGTCCGATGAAGGCGAGCGGCAGCAGCGTGTCGCCCTGATCCACCGACGCCAGCCAGCGCAGAGCCGGATAATCCATGCTCACGATTTTTTTGACGGGCAGGGTGACGAAGGAATTGCTTTCCAGATCGATCACGTCGGCGGATCGCTGCGCGTAGCGGCGGATGGCGGCCGGCGTGGTTTCCGGGCGCAACTGCGGGTGGCTGAGGGTGATCAGGCGCGGGTAATCGTCGGCCACGCGCTCGACGGCGCGCGTGCCGAGGCCCATCACCAAGCGCGCGAATCCTTCTTCGCGGCGCAGGCGCGGAGTCCAAACAATCGGGCTGTAACTGAAGGCCACGCCCGCCAGCGTTGGAAAAAAATAGTTGCGGTGCCTCTGCCCCTGCACTTCTTGCAGAAGAATTGCCATGCGCTCGTCGTAATCGAGCAGCCCCATGCGGCGGCGGTAGAGCAGCGCGTCGGGGCTGTACACGCTGGCATAGATGCGGCGGATGGCGACGGTGAGATCGCGCAAGTTTTCTTTGTCCGTGCCTTGATTGGGGCAGAAGAAGCTGGCGTATTTTCCGGCGAACGATGTCCCGAAACTATCTTCGAGCAGACTCGACGAGCGCACGATGAGCGGCGTCTTGACGGCGCCGCGCAGAATTTCGCGCAACTGCTCGGCGATTTCTTCGGGGAAGCGCGCGCGGGTGTGCGCTTCTTGAATCTGCGGATACTCGTCTCGAATCTCGTCGGGCGATCTGTATTTCTGGTTGATGAACTCCAGCTCGTTGATCGCCATGAATTCGTAAAAGACATCCGCGCCGACGAAGTGCGAACGCGGGAGGGTGACGCGGCCGGCAATCTCCGGCGCGGCGGCTTGCAGGATTTTCCAGGCCAACAGCATCCCGCCGGCCTTGCCGCCGATCTTGCCGCTGCCGATGCGGCGCGATTGAACGAACTTGAAATCCTCCGCCGTGAGCCAGGCCTTGGCCACGCGCACAAAGCCCAACTGATCGCTGACCATCGTCTTCGTCAGCACGACGATGATCTCTTCGAGATGGTGGCGCACTTTGGCGCGGCCGGTTTCGGGCAGGGCGTGATACTGCTCCGCCTGTTTGAGCAGCAGGTCGAGCGGCGCGAGTTCGGGGTTGAACGTGAGCGTCACGTCGCGGCCGGCGGTGCGGGCGGCGATCAGCTCTTCGGCGATCTGCTGAAAGAGATCGAGCGGCAGGTTGTAGGCAAAATAAAAGTCGGTCAGATGATCGCGGATTTGTTCGAGGCGCAGAGTCCACTGCCGCGCATCCTCTTCGACCAGCGGGTTGATCAAGCCCTCGCGCTGCTGCGACAGCACCGCTTTGTCTTTCGCTTCGCGCTCTAGTTGTTCGGTCGTGATGACGCCGCGCCGATACAACTCTTCGCGCATCCGCTGGCGAATCTGGCGCGCGAGGATGGGATACTGCGCGATTTGCAGATAGATGGCGAGGATATTCGGAGCTTCGAGAGGAAGTTCGGGCACAACGGTCATTGTACTCCGACAGAGAAAAACTTGACATTGCTCAGTTGACACCTCCTGCCTATGCCCGTACACTCACGTCGTGACTGCTTCCAACGGCCCCGAACTCGAACGGCGCGTTCGCGAGCTTCACGCGCTCACGGAAGTCTCCAAAACGCTCACTGCGCCGCTCGAACTCCCCGAGCTGCTCGGCGCGGTGATGGACAAGCTGGCCGACGTGCTCGAACCGGCGGAACTCGGCGTGATACTGCTTTGGGATGAGTCGGCGGGCGTGCTGCGCCCGGAGTCTGCCTTCGGCTACGACATCGAAACTCTGCGCGATGTGGGCCTGCGCGAGGGCGAAGCGATCTCGGGGAAAGTGTGGGTGGACGGCGGCGCGCGCTTGCTTGCCACACCCGCCGAGGCCGCCGACAACATGGCCGATATGCGCCCGGCCAACCGTTCGCTGATGATCCGCGCGCTTCATTCCGACGCGATGCCGCGCAGCGCGTTGGCCGCGCCCCTGCGCGTGGGCGATCACAAATACGGCGTGCTGGTTCTCGAAACGCTCCATCGCCCCGCCGAGTTCACCGAAAACGATCTGGCCTTCGCGCAAACGCTGGCCGATCTCATCGCGCCGGTGATCGATCGGGCGCGGCTGAGCGCCGAAGCCGACTCCATCCGGCAGGCGCAGGACGCCGACCGCCTGCGCTCTGAAGTGATGGCGACCCTCTCGCACGAACTACGCACGCCGCTGGCGGCGATCAAAGGTTACTCGACCGCATTATTGCTGGAGGAGATTGATTGGCCCGACGAGAAGCGCCGCGAATTTCTTCACCTGATTGACGGCGAATGCGACAACTTGCAGGCGATGATTGCCGATATTCTTGACTCTTCGCTCATTGACGTCGGGCAGTTGTTGATCGAGCGACAGCCGGTCCGCCTTCCGCGCCTCGTCCACGAGATCATCGGCGAGATGCAGCGGCGCAGTGAAGTTCACCGCCTGATGGTCGAGTTCCCGGCGAATTTTCCCATCCTGGACGTTGACCCACGCCGCGTTCAGCAAGTGCTTCGCAACATTCTCGACAACGCAATCAAGTATTCGCACAATGGCGGGCTGGTGATGGTGCGCGGCGAAGTGCGCCCGGCGGACGTTGTGATCAGCATCGCCGATCAGGGCGTCGGGATTTCGCCCGAAGACCTCATCCCGCTCTTTGAAAAATATTTCCGGGTGAAGTCGCCCACCGGCTACCACGTGGCCGGAACCGGGCTCGGCCTACCGGTGGCGCGGGCGATTGTCGAGGCGCACGGCGGGCGCATCTGGGCCGAGAGCAAAGTGGGGTACGGCACGACTCTCTATTTTTCTCTGCCGCGCACGGGATTGAGCGCAGAGACTGAAGAATAACCACGGATGACACAGACTCGCATTCTGATTGTTGACGACGAACCGAAACTCGTGCGGTTGGTGCGCGAAGTGCTCACCGCCAGCGGATTCGCCGTGCTGTCCACCGGCAGCGGCGAGAACGCTATCCAGATGGCCGCGCTCGAACAGCCCGATCTTGTCCTGCTGGATATTGTCCTGTCGGGCGCGACCGATGGCTATGAAGTCGCGCGCCGCATCCGAGAATTTTCAAGCGTGCCGATCATCATGATCACCGCCAAGGCGCGCGAGGCCGATCTGCTGCGGGGGTTTGATTCGGGGGCGGACGATTACATCGCCAAACCGTTCAGTTCCAAAGAACTGCTGGCGCGGGCGCAGGCGGTGCTCAAACGGGCGCGCCACGAACCGGCGGCTCGCGCCGAAGGGGAGATTGCCTGCGGCCAACTGCGAATCGATCTGGCTCGCCGCCGCGTCACAGTGAGCGGGCGCGAAGTGCATCTGACGCCGACCGAATACAACCTGCTGCGCGAACTGGCCGCGCATCGTAACCGGGTGCTTCTCCACGAACAGCTTCTCGCCGCCGTGTGGGGCGCGGAGTATCGCGACGACATTGATTATCTCCGCGCTTACATTCGTTATCTGCGCCACAAGATCGAAGCCGATCCGGCCAACCCGAAGTTGGTCGTCACCGAGGCCGGCGTGGGGTACATGCTCGTTTGCCCCGAGAGTAAGTCGTAGATAGGGCTTTTTTCATGCTTCTTTCATCCCCCTCTCTTGTTTTTCTATGAGTTTTTCATAGCCGTCGTTGTAACCTGTGCTTAGTCCGAATCTTCCGGACAGAGGATCACCGATGACGGTCTTTGCTAAACCGCTGCCGCAATCGGCAGTTGCTTCGACTCCCCCCCGGGGCGGCCTGTTGATGACCGCGCTCGCCCAACTCGAGGCCGCCTTCAACCGGCTCGATCTCGACGACGGACTGCGCGCGATCATTCGCCAGCCGGAACGCGAACTGACGGTGGCCGTGCCGATCCGCCGCGACGACGGATCAACGTCTGTTTTCACCGGCTACCGCGTTCAACATTCGTCGGCGCGCGGGCCGTGCAAAGGCGGCATTCGCTATCATCCGCGCGTGGAGATGGACGAAGTGCGCGCGCTGGCGATGTTGATGACGCTCAAGTGCGCCGTTGTCAATCTGCCGTTCGGCGGCGCGAAAGGCGGAGTCGCGGTTGACCCCACTTTGCTGTCCGACTGGGAACTCGAACGACTCACGCGCCGCTACGCGGCGATGATCCTGCCGCTGCTGGGCGGCAAGCGCGACATCCCCGCCCCCGACGTGAATACGGGCGAGCGGACGATGGCCTGGTTCATGGACACCGTCTCCATGCTGCAGGGTCACATGGTGCGCGAGATCACTACGGGCAAACCCATCGCGCTGGGCGGCTCGGAGGGGCGCACGGAAGCAACGGGACGGGGCGTTGCCATTGCGGCCATAGAAATGCTGAGGCGGCAGGCGCGGAATCCGCAGGGTGTCACGGTGGCCGTGCAGGGATTCGGCAACGTCGGCCAATATGGGGCGAGCATTCTGGCCCATGAATACGGCTGCAAAGTGGTTGCCGTCAGCGACGTGAGCGACGCGCTCTACAACCCGCGCGGGCTTGATCTGGCGGCCATCACCGATCACGTGCGTCGGAGCTCCAAAAATTTGCTCGCGGGATACGGCGCGAACGGCAGTGTCGATCATATTACGAACGCCGATTTGCTCACGCTTGACGTGGACGTGTTGATCCCCGCCGCCCTCGAAAGCCAGATCACGGCGGACAACGCCGACCGCATTCGGGCGGAGGTGATTGTGGAAGGCGCGAACGGGCCGACTACCTTCGAGGCGGACGCTATTTTGAAAGAGCGCGGTATTGCCGTCGTGCCGGATGTGCTGGCGAACGCAGGCGGGGTCATCGTTTCTTATTTTGAATGGGTGCAGGATTTGCAGACTTTCTTCTGGGACGTGGACGAAGTTCGCTCACAGTTGGCGACCAGCATGAGCCGCGCCTTCGACCAAGTCTGGGCGTTTGCGGATCAACGTCAACTGGACTTGCGCTCGGCGGCCTACCTGCTCGCCGTGCAGAGAGTGGCCGGCGTTATTCAACAACGAGGATTATTTCCATAGAATGGTCTCAACCGGAGGACAAAATGACCACGACAGACGTATCTAAAAAATATTTGAAGACTCGCTCGCCGGAGGCCCCGTCAATTCAGGGTATCGCCGTATCCATTCGCGACGAAGCTCTCACCTTGGCGCAGGACAGCTATGCCGTTTATCAGCGCGGTTCGGATATTGGCAGCCTGCTCCGCCATTCGGGCTTCTTCGACACATTCAAGCACGGCCTGGCTGTCGGCGTCGCCAATGCGTTGGCTGCAAACGATCAGCGGGCGTTGGCGGCATACAGTTACGAGCCTTCGATGAATCCGGACTGCGAGTCGGGCGAAGAAATGCCGATGGAAGCCACTGTGCATCTGCTGGCGTTGGTGGCCTCGCCTTCGGCCGCGCTAGAATCTTTTGTCGCCGCGTTGGACAGCGCGCTGACGGCGAGTCTGAAGGAACTGCCGTCGCCGCTCTTCGCGTCGCGCGAAAGCGTCCTGGACGTGAACTTGATCACCGAGAAGGATGTTCGCCTGGGATTGGGCTACGCCGCGCTGTTGTCGTCCGTGTTCGCGCCGCCGCTCAAAGTGTGGGAGCGGGAAGAGTAGAAGACGACGGACAAAAGACGATGGACGACATTCGTCGTCAGTCGTCCACCGTCCGTCGTCACTCCGTCGGGGGTTCGACTCTCTCGCATAGAAATGGTGAGTCCGCGAGAGAGCGCCAGGAT
>CAYYCF010000114.1:0-3090 GCA_964470235.1 uncultured Anaerolineales bacterium
GCCGTGTCACTCTCGACCATCTTTTTCAAGAACACGGCGCTGGAAGTGGATTATCCGCGCGCGACGCTGGTGTATGCCTGGGTGTTAGGCATTGCCCTTGTCAGCTTCGGGCGGTGGACGCATCAGCGCATCCGCACGCAGTATCAAATGCGCGGGCAGGGGCGCGAGCGTCTGCTCGTCGTCGGCACGGGCGATGTGGCCCAGGTCGTCTTGCAGAAGATTCAATGGTCGCCGTATCTGGGCTACGAGGTCGTGGGCGTGGTCAACGGCGAAGGCTCGCCGCGCGACGTGCTGGGCGTGCCGGTGTTGGGCCGCCCCGACGATCTGCCGCAGTTGATCGAGCGGCACCTAATTGACGAAGTGATCATTGCCTTACCGTCGGCTTCGCACGAAGAATTGATCCGGCTGATCAGCCTGTGCCAGCGCGGAAAGGTAAGCATCAAAGTCTTCCCGGACGTATTCGAGATCATGGCCGCCGGTGTGACCGTGGACGATCTCGGCGGCTTGCCATTACTCACCGTGCGCGATGTGGCCTTGCGCGGATACAACTTGATCCTCAAGCGGGCGATGGACTTTGCCGCCAGCGCAGCGGCGCTGGTGTTGGCGTCGCCGGTAATGATGTTGGTCGCTGCACTGGTTAAATTGGATTCGGCGGGGCCGGTGTTCTTTGTGCAGGAGCGCGTGGGGCTGGATGGCAAGCCGTTTCCCATGATCAAGTTCCGCTCGATGAGGCAGAACTCCGACGCCGACACCCACTGGACGGTGAAAGACGACCCCCGCCGCACCCGGCTCGGCGCGTTCATCCGCCGCTATTCGCTGGACGAACTGCCGCAGTTAATTAACGTGCTGGCCGGGCAGATGAGCATGGTGGGGCCGCGCGCGGAACAGCCCAAGTACGTCGAAGAATTCCAAAGACGAATACCGCGTTACATGGAACGCCACCGCGAAAAGGCGGGGCTGACCGGTTGGGCGCAAGTCAACGGCCTGCGCGGCGACACGTCCATTGAAGAGCGGACAAAATACGATCTGTGGTACATCGAGAATTGGTCCATCTGGCTCGACATCAAAATCATGCTGCGGACCGTGATCAAAGTGTGGATGGATCCGGCGGCGGGGTAGAGCAACGGATCAAGAGAATTAGTGGATCGATCCGCTCAGTTCTCTTGAACCGCTGTTTGACATCCGTAATTCAGCATGGTAACATCCCACCAATAACCGAATAGCCCCACACGGCAACTCTTATCCAGAGAGGCAGAGGGACCGGCCCGATGAAGCCTCGACAACCTGGTTTAGTCACATAGTCTAGTAGTCAGGTGGTCTGGTAGTCTGGTAGCCCGGTGGTCTCGTAGTCAGCGTGTCAATGATATGCGCGACTGCTTGACGACTTGACTACTTGACGACTTGACTACTCGACTACAAGACTAACAGACTAGCCAAGGTGCCAACTCCGGCAGAAGAAAAGTCTGGAAGATGAGAGGGCCGCTTTGCATCACTGCTTAGCCCCTCTTGTTATCGGTAGGGGCTTTTTTATTTCGGACGAATGACCGTTGCCGGAGGACGACAGCCGTTCTTCGTCGCTCGTCCTTCGTCGCGGATACACAGGAGACTTTTCAATGTCAACAACGTTTATGAGTGAACCGAGCCTGATGTTCACGTCCGAGTCAGTCACCGAAGGCCACCCGGACAAAATGTGCGACCAGATCAGCGACGCCGTGCTGGACGCCTGCCTCGAACAAGACCCCATGAGCCGCGTGGCGTGCGAGACGGCCACCAAGACCGGCTTCGTGATCCTGCTGGGCGAGATCACCACTCACGCCTTCGTCAATTTCGACGATCTGGTGCGCCGGGTGGTGAAAGAGATCGGTTACGATTCAAGCGACAAAGGGTTCGACGCCAGCACGTGTGGCGTGCAAGTTGCCATTGCCAGCCAAAGCCCCGATATCGCCATGGGCGTGGACAAGGCGCTGGAAACCAAAACCGGAAAGACGGGCGATGACGAGATCGAAAAAGTGGGCGCGGGTGATCAAGGCATGATGTTTGGCTTTGCCTGCGACGAAACCGACGTGCTGATGCCCATGCCGATTCACCTCGCGCACAATCTCACGCGGCGGCTGGCGCAAGTGCGCAAAGACGGCACGCTGGCCTGGCTGCGGCCCGACGGCAAGGCGCAGGTGACCATAGAGTATTCGCACGGCAAGCCGAAGCGCGTGGACACGGTGCTGATCAGCACGCAGCACGCGCCGGAGATCAGCCAAGAAGACATTCGCGCGCAGATCATCCAGCACGTCATCAAGCCGGTGATTCCCGCGGCCATGCTCAACGGCGATTTGAAAACCTACGTCAACCCCACCGGCCGGTTTGTGATCGGCGGGCCGATGGGCGACGCCGGCGTGACCGGGCGCAAGATCATCGTGGACACTTACGGCGGCATGGGGCGGCACGGCGGCGGCGCGTTCTCCGGCAAAGACCCGACGAAAGTGGATCGCTCGGCGGCGTACGCCGCGCGCTGGGCGGCGAAGAACGTGGTGGCCGCGGGGTTGGCCGATCGGTGCGAGATTCAAGTGGCGTATGCCATCGGAGTCGCCCGTCCGCTGAGCATCAACGTCGAAACGTTCGGCACGGGCGAACTGCCCGACAGGCAGATCGCGCAGTTGATCAATGAAAACTTCGATCTGCGCCCGGGCGCGATCATCCGCGACCTGAATTTACGCCGCCCGATTTACCGCAACACAGCGGCCTACGGCCACTTTGGCCGCACCGACATTGACGCCCCGTGGGAAGGCACGGAAAAGGTGGAAGTGTTGAAGAAGGCGGTGGAGAAGTTGGCGTGAACATGACCACCAACGTTCAGCAATTCATCGAAGATACTGTCCGGCAATGGCAGCCTGTGGAGAAAGCATACTGGCTGGCCGAGTGGGAAACTGCCGTCAGCGGCACGCCCGAAGCCAATCGTCGCAATCAAGCAGCGCAGGCGGCCCGTTTGCGCTTTCTGGCCGACGCCGAGCGGCACGCGGCGGCCAAACGCCTGCATGAGTCCGGCGCGGCGACCGATCCCGTGACGGCGCGGCAGATCAAAATCATCTATCTCCG
>CAYYCF010000114.1:3190-7727 GCA_964470235.1 uncultured Anaerolineales bacterium
TCTTCAGCCGTGGCACTTCGGCGACCGTTTCTTCCAATCTCCGCCGGACATGGGCGGCGTGGACATGGACGCGCTCTTCGCCGACAAAGACCCGGTGCAGTTGGCGATTGCCACGTACGACGGGTTGGGCATGGACGTGCGGGATGTTTTGGCGCGTTCCGATCTCTACGCCCGCGAAGGAAAGAATCAGCACGCCTTCTGCACCGACATTGATCGCGAGGGCGACATTCGCACGCTGAACAATTTGCAGCCCAACCATCGCTGGAACGAAACGCTTCTGCACGAACTGGGGCACGCCGTGTATTCCAAATATCACGGCAGGACCTTGCCCTGGTTGCTGCGCGAGTATCCGCATCTCCTCTCCACCGAGGCCATCGCCCTCATGATGGGCTCGTTGACCTACGACCGCGAATGGCTGGAGCAGATCGCCGGAGTTCCGGCGGGCGAGGCGGCGCGGGTGTCGGCGGCGGCCCAAGCGCAGGAGCGCGCCTTGCGCTTGATCTTCACGCGCTGGGTGTTGGTGATGACCCACTTCGAGCGCGCGATGTATGCCGACCCTGAGCGCGATCTCGATGCGCTGTGGTGGGATTTGGTGGAACGCTTTCAAATGGTGCGGCGACCGAAAGGCCGCGCCCTGAGCGTGTCGAAGGGGCGATCCGCTCCCGACTGGGCGGCGAAAATTCACATCGCGCTCGCGCCCGTGTACTATCAAAATTATGAACTGGGGCATCTGGTTGGGGCGCAATTGCGCGACCGCTTGCAGAAGCACGCCGACGGGGTTGTGGGGCGCAAGCGGGCGGGGCAGTGGTTGATCGAGAATTTCTTTGCGTCCGGCGCGCGCGAGGACTGGTCGGCACACGTCAAAACCGCCACCGGCGAACCGTTGAACGCGAATTACTTCGTGCAGGCGCTCATGTAGTAGACAGGTAGACAAAGTACACAGGTAAACAAGTGCCTTCAGTCTGAATACCTGTTTACTTGTCTGACTGTTCACCTGTTTACCTATTTACCCATGACCCTTTCCCACCTCACCGCCGAAATGCACCGCTTTGTTGCCGCCAAAGGCTGGTATGCGCCGGACAGCCCACGCCCGCAGACGCCGCGCAATTTGGCAACTTCGCTGGCTATTGAAGCCGCCGAAGTGCTAGAGCATTTTCAATGGGATGGCGATTCGGTTGACCGCACCGAACTGGCCGGAGAGTTGGCCGACGTTGCCCTTTACCTTCTGCAGTTGGCGAGCCTCAGCAAAATTGATCTGGAACAGGCGATACTGGAAAAGTTAAAAGCCAACTATGGCCGGTCGTGGGACGATTCAACCACCAATGACACCGATGACCGCAGATGAGGCAGAGCAATCCGCAGATTTCGCAGATGGGCGCAGATGAAAAACAATAATCTGTGAAAATCTGTGTAATCTGTGGATAAACCGCTGGATGAAGATTTTAGCCCTCAGCGACGAAGTAGTGGATTTCATCTACAGCCCGCAGGTGCGGGATCGCTTCGGCGAAGTGGATTTCGTCGTCGGTTGTGGCGACCTGCCGTATTACTATCTCGAATTTGTGGTGACGATCCTCAACAAGCCGCTTTTATACGTGCCGGGCAATCACGATATTAACAATCAGACCATGTCTGACGGGCGGGTACTCAACCACGCCGAGGGGTGCGTCAACCTCGACGGCGGGACGCTCCGGGAGGGCGGCCTGTTGTTGGCCGGGCTGGGCGGATCGATCCGGTATCGCCCCGACGGCGTGCACCAATACACGCAAAACGAAATGAAAGCCCGCGCCGCCGCGCTGGCCCCGGCGTTGTGGCTCAATCGGCTGAAGCATGGCCGCTTCCTGGACATCCTCATCACGCACTCCCCGCCGCTCGGCATACACGACGGCGGCGACCTGGCGCACACCGGTTTCGAGGCCTTTCTGGATTTCGTCGAACGATTCCGCCCGCGTTATTTACTGCACGGCCATTCGCACGTTTACCGCCGCACGGACGTGACCAACACGCGGCTCGGCGCGACCGAAGTGCTTAACGTTTATCCGTATCGTTTGATAGAATGGGGGGAGGGTTAGTGGACGACGACCTGCTGCCCGACATGCAAGACCGGGCCGATTTCAGCGCCGCCCGCTTCAAAGCGTTTTGGCGAGACATGCTGGCATTTTTGCGCGGCCAGCAAAATGAGCTGTTGTCGTATGACGAGATTCGCGAAAAACTGCGCGTCGGCGGCCCGATCTATCGCGGCTTGCAAACCGTGCCGGTGGAGCGCATCGTCGGCAGTGTCAACCGCTACCGCGATTTCGACCGCGCCTTTCTGCCCACCCAAAGCCACACGGCCGATCGGTGGCAGAAGATCAACCGCGCCTTTTACAAGGACGTGAGCCTGCCGCCCGTTCTGCTGTATCAAGTAGGCGACGTGTATTTCGTGGTGGACGGCAACCACCGGGTGTCGGTGGCGCGCGAAAAGGGGCAGGAGTTCATTGACGCCGAAGTGCGCGAATGTTCGGTGCGCGTGCCGGTTCGCACCGACCTGCAGCCGGACGAACTGGAAATGTTGGGCGAGAAAGTGATGTTTCTGGAGCGCACCGCCCTGGACAAACTGCGGCCCGGGTCGGAAATAGACACGACCATTCTGGGCGGTTACGAGCGGATGCTCGAACACATCGCCGTCCACAAGTATTTTATGGGGTTGAATTGGCGGCGCTCCATCGGCGACGAGGAAGCCGTGTCGCACTGGCACGATTCGGTGTACGCGCCGTTGGTGAAAGCCATTCGCAGCGCCGGGGTGCTGGAAAAATTCCCCGGCAAGACCGAAACCGATCTGTATTTGTGGGTGATCGATCACCAGCACTTCTTGCGTGAGCAAGAGCCCGGCACAACCTTTGAAGAGGCCGCGGAGGATTTTGCCGCCAAATATGCAGACCACATGCCGTGAAATAATCTATGCCTGCCTGGCCTTTTACTCCCGCTCAACTCACCGCCGGATTGCGCCACTATCTGGGCGACCCGACGGTGCAACTGCTTGAGATTCGCGAAGAGCCGTTGAAGGTCGCCCACGCGGTGGGGTTGATTCGCGGCCTCGGCGTGGATTTGGAACGCGCCGGACACCGAGAGAGCTACTCGTATTTGCTCAAAGAGCCGCAGCGCACGACGTTGTATGGATTAGCCGGAATCGGACGGCGCGAGGTCGGGTTGTATCGAACGCTCGCCACGCAGATTCCTTTTCCCGTCCCGGAGTTGGTCACCGGCGACCCAGGCGGTAGTTGGCTGCTGTTGGAACCGTATCCCACCACGGTTGAGCCGGAGAGGTGGTCGGCGGAAGAGTATCGCCAAGCGGTAATCAATTTGGCGCATTTGCACGATCGCTTTTGGTGCCTGTCTGAAGACCTATCCGTATTTCCCTGGATTGGCCGCCCGTTGACCACTGATTTTGATGTGTACGTGCTGGCCGCCGCGAAGGCGCTGGACACGATCATGCAGCAAGGTTTGCCCGAAGCCATCACCGGATCGGTGCGTCGGCTCAACGCGCTGGGGCGGCTCCTCAGTCAAGCCGACGTGGTGTCGCAGGTTTTGCAGAGCAAGCCGCAAACTTTACTGCACGGCGACTACTGGCCCGGCAACATATCCATTGACGAAGATGCGCGGCAGGTTGTCTACGATTGGCAGATGGTGTGTGTCGGCCCGGGCGTGATGGATTTGGTGGTCTTCATCAACAACAGCCGGTGGTGGTTCTCGCCCCTGCCCATGGATCCGGCGGATTTGATCGCGGCCTATCGCGCCGAAATAGCCGCGCGCACCGGCGAGACGTGGACGGACACCGATTGGAAATGCCAATGGGATTTCGCGCTGATGTGGCATTTTTTGCAGGACTGGTTGGTGGCGCTCGCCGCTCCACCGGCGATCACCGACAATACGCACTATCACTTGCTCGATGATGTCTGGCTCGAACCCGTAGTGGAGGCGGCAGATAGATGGCTCAAGCAACTCCAATAAAAATCATTTCCGTGTTTGGCGCATCGGCTCCCACGCCAGGCTCGGCGGCCTATGCCGAAGCGCTGGCTGTAGGACAACGATTAGCCCAAGCCGGATTCGCAGTGGCGACCGGCGGATACCGCGGCGTGATGGAAGCCGCCAGCCGCGGCGCAGCGGACTCCGGCGGGCACGTAATCGGCGTCACATGCGGCCTGCTCGAGAGTTGGATCGAAGGCATGAAAGCAAACCCCTGGGTGAAAGAGGAGATCAAATTCGCGTCCTTGCGCGAGCGCCTTTACCACTTGGTAGAATTCTGCGACGCGGCGATTGCGCTGGGCGGCGGTGTTGGCACGCTCTCAGAAGTTGCGTTGACGTGGAGCCTTTTGCAAACGGGCGAGATCAAGCCCAAGCCGCTCATTCTCGTCGGCCCGTTGTGGCGTGACACGATGGACGCGTTCATCGCGCGCGCTGACGGATTCATCCGGCCTCAGCATCGAGAAATGTTGAGTTTCGCCGCGGACGTAGATGAAGCCTTGACAGTTCTGAAGAGCATTGGCCCGCTGGCAGTCTA
>CAYYCF010000115.1:0-7682 GCA_964470235.1 uncultured Anaerolineales bacterium
GACCTCCCCTCCCTCGACCGCCTCACCGAATCGCTCGTCGTCCCCTCCACAAAAATTCTCGCTCGCGATGGGCGATTGCTTTACGAAATTGCCGACCCGGCCGGAGCGCATCACACCACCGTTCCGCTAAGTGAGATTCCGCCGGCCTGCCGGCAGGCGACGATTGCCGTCGAGGACGCCAGTTTCTATTCCAACCCCGGCGTGGATGCCGTGGGCATTGCCCGCGCGGTGTGGATCAACGTGACCGGCGGCGAGGTGCTGTCCGGCGGTTCGACCATCACGCAGCAAGTGGCGCGCAACATGCTGCTCGATCCGCAGGAACGCGCCGAGCGCACGTTGGCGCGCAAACTGCGCGAGAGCATTTTGGCCTGGCGGCTGGCGCGCGCCTATTCCAAAGACGACATTCTCGCGCTCTACCTCAATCAAACGTATTACGGCCATCTCGCCTACGGAATCGAATCGGCGGCGCAAACCTATTTCGGCAAGAGCGCGCGCAATCTCGATCTGGCCGAGTGCGCGCTGTTGGCCGGACTGCCGCAAGCCCCCGCCCTGTTCGATCCGCTTTCCGATCCGCAAGCCGCAAAAGACAAGCAAGCGATTGTGATCGATCTCATGGCGAAGAACGGTTGGCTCGGCGGCGAAGAAGCCAGGCTCGCAAAAAATGAGCCGCTGCAATTCGCCGCCTCGCCGTTCCCGGCGGAGGCGCCGCACTTCGCGTTTTACGTTTGGGGCTTGCTCGAAGAAAAATACGCCTCGCGGCCTGAGGTCTTGTATTCGGGGCTGATGATTACTACCACCATTGATCTCGATCTCACGCATACGGCCGAGTCCATCGTCAACCGCCGGTTGGGAGCGCTGGCCGACGACAAAGACTCCGCGCCGCACAACGCTAACGACTCCGCGCTGGTCGCGCTCGACCCGCGCACGGGGCAAATTCTGGCGATGGTCGGTTCGCCGGATTACTTCAACGGAGAGATTTCCGGCGCGGTGAACATGGCCGTCGCCCCGCGACAACCCGGCTCGGCCATCAAGCCGATCACTTACGCGGCCGCGTTTGATCCGGCCCTCTGCTCCCCTCCCCCGTTGCCTCCTTCGACTTCCGCTTCGGCAAACTCAGCGTCCGCTCACGCTTCGCGTGCGGCAACGGGGGAGGGGTTGGGGGTGGGGGCTTGCCCCTGGACTCCGGCCACGATGATCCTCGACGTGCGAACCGCTTTCGTCACTCAAGAAGGGTTTTCGTACGTGCCACAGAATTACGACCGCAGTTTTCACGGGCCGGTGTTGGCGCGTGAAGCATTGGGCGGATCGCTGAACGTGCCGGCAGTGAACGCGCTCGATCACGTCGGCTTGAGCCACGTGCTTGCGCTCGCGGGACGGATGGGGTTGACGACTCTTTCGGATGCGAATCGATTCGGGCTGGCGCTCACGCTCGGCGGCGGCGAGGTGCGGTTGATCGATCTCACCTCGGCCTTCGGCGTTTTTGGGAATGGCGGCGTCCGCCTCGCGCCGGTTTCCATTCTCGAAGTGAGCGATTCGAAGGGCAACGTCATCGAGCGTTGGCAGGCGCGAGAGGGGGAGCGCGTACTTGACGCGCGGGTGGCGTATTTGATCGACGACATTCTTTCGGATAACCAGGCGCGCCTGGCAACTTTTGGTCCGAACAGCGTTTTGCAGATCGGACGGGCGGCGGGGGTGAAGACCGGCACGACGACGGATTTTCGCGACAACTGGACTGTGGGCTACACGCCCGATTTCGCGGTGGGAGTGTGGGTGGGCAACGCCGACAACGCGCCGATGGTGAACGTGACCGGCGTGTCGGGCGCGGGGCCGATCTGGCACGAATTCATTCGCGCCGCGCTCACCGGCAAACCGGAGACGCCGTTCACCCAACCCGCCGGGCTCGTCCGCGCCGAAGTGTGCGCCCTCTCCGGCCTGTTGCCTACCGACACTTGCCCGTTGCGAAAAACGGAAATTTTCATTGACGGCACTCAGCCGACGGCTTACGACACCTTTTATCAACCCTTTGAAATTGATTCGGCCACCGGCCTGCTGGCCGACTCCTCGACCCCGCCCGAAAGAATCGTGACCAAAGTTTACCTGGTGCTTCCGCCCGAAGCGCAAGAGTGGGCGCGCTCAAAAGGGCTGCCGCTGCCTCCAACTTCAAACTCCCAACTTCAAACTTCAAACCTCCAACTTCCAACTTCTAACCTCCAACTCACCAGCCCCGACGAGGCGACGATCTACAACATCTCGCCGCGTTTGCCCATGGTCAGCCAGCAGATTGTGTTTGGCGCAGTGAGCAGCGCCCAGTTAAGGGAAGTGGCGTTTGTTTTGGACGGAGATACGGTGGCGACAGTCACCGGCCCGCCGTATCAATACTATTGGCAGATCGAGCCTGGGAGACACGTATTGGAAGCAGTGGGGATAATGCAGAATGGGGAGAGTGTGAAAAGCGAGGCGGTGAGGTTTGTGGTGAATCCCTGACCAGCGTGGGAGCGCATCGCGTGTTTTTCGCGGGCTGTGCCTGTATGCGCGATTGTCGCGGGTACAACCCGCTCCTACTGCTTACTGCCTTCTGCTTTCTGTTTTGTGTTGTATTTCGGCAGAACCACCGTGAACCGCGTGCCCTGCCCTGGTTGCGATTCGACCCAGATGCGCCCGCCGTGATTCTCCACAATGGATTTGACAATCGAAAGCCCCAACCCACTGCCCACCACGCCCTGCCCCACATTATGCGAGCGATAGAACTTGTCGAAGACGTAGGGTTGATCGGCCAGCGGGATGCCGATGCCGGTGTCGGAGATCATGAGGATTTCTTGATCTTCGGCCTCCTGCATTTGCACTTTCACCGTGCCGCCGTCGGGCGTGTACTTGATCGCGTTGTCCACTAAATTAGCCGCCATCTGGCGCAGGCGGATAGGGTTGCCGTACACCGGCGGCGCGACTTCCGGTAATTCGACGAGGAGGTGCTGCCCTTTTATCTCAACCCTGGCCATCAATCCGTCTACCGCGTATCGGATCAGCATCGGCAAATTGGTCGGCTCTTTTTGTGTGTCGAACCCGGCTTCGATGCGGCCCAAGTCCAGCAGATCGCTGATCAAGGTGGTGATGGCATGGATGCTGACCCGGATGCGGCGGATGAACTCGGTTTGTTGTTCGTTCACCGGCCCCACGCGGCCGAGCAGCTCCACGTAACCCACAATGGCCGTGAGCGGCGAGCGTAAGTCGTGCGAGACCGTGGTGACGAATTCGCTTTTGATCTTGTCCAATTGTTTGAGGTGAGTGATGTCTTGCATCACCACGGCGCGCCCCATGCCGGTTATGAGCGTGACGTGCGCGTTGAGCACGCGCCCATCCTCTAACGTGATTTCGGCCAGGTTCCGTTGCGTGTTGCCGCCGGCCCGGTTGAATAGTTCATTAACGTCGTGGTTGTGGATGACGTCCCGAATCGCCGCCCCGGCCGGATCGGCCCCGTTCAGGTTGAAGGCGACGCGGGCCGATCGGTTGATCAAGATCAAGCGATCCGATTCGTCCACCACGATCACGCCGTCTTCCGTTTCCTGGAGGATCGTGTCCAGTTTGTTGCGTTCGGCGTCGGTGTGCGAGTACAGCCGCGCGTTTTCAATGGCGATGGCGGCGTAATCGGCGAGCGTGGTGAGCGGCGCGAAGTCGGCTTCCACAAACGAGCGGCCGCTTTGGCGGTTGTCTACGCCAAGCACGCCGATCACTCGCTCCTGCAATCGGAGCGGGACGTACACAAGCGAATGAACCAGATAAGCGGTCTTGATTTTCTTGGGCGAGTCTGCGCCGATGATGACGGGCTTGCCGGTGCGGATGACTTGCCCGGCCAAACTGTCTTCAGAGCGCAAGCGAAAGGTGCGGACGAATTGATCGTCGAAGTTGCGGGCGGCGCGCATGAACAGTTCGCCCGTGTGAGCATCGACCAATAGCAGACTGCCTTCTTCCGCGCCGGTGAGGTTGACGGCGGCCTCGACCACGCGGCTGAGCACTTGATCCAAGTTGAGCGAGCCGGTAAGGGCGCGCCCGATGGCTTGCAGTGTTTCCAACTCCTGCACGCGTTTCTCAAGCGCCTTAAGCGCCAGGGTGTGGTCGCGGCGGACGCGCTGATTGTTGAGCGCTTGTTCGACGGCGGCTAACAGCACGTCGCTGTTCACCGGTTTGGGCAGGTAGCCGGCCACGCCGGCGAGTGTGGCTTTGGAAGCGATATGCTCCGAACCTTCGGCGGTGATGAGGATGAGGGGCGTGGGGTCGCCTTCGGCGGCCAGCGCCTTCTTGAGTTCAATGCCGGTGAGTCCCGGCATTTGATAATCGGCGATGATCAGGTCGGGGTGTTGTTCGCGCGTGATTTGCAGTGCGTCCCTGCCGTCCCCGGCGGTGATCACTTTATAACCGGCGGGACGCAAAACGAGGTCCGCGAAAAAATCGCGCACGTCGCGAGAATCATCCACCAACAAAAGACATTCGCCGCTCACGCTATGTTTTATCCTCTGCGTGGGGCGGACTTTCCAGTCCGCCGACTGTGACAGGCTGGAAAGCCTGCCGCTACGTTTTTTGCGTTCCGTCGCCAGGGCTGGCGGCGTAAATATCTTCCAGCGCCTGCTTGGCGGCGACGATCCTCTCGACCGCCAGCTTGAGATGGTTGCGCAGGCGGTTGTTAAGTTTGCTGGCCTCTTCCACCAGCGCCAAGTCAATGTAGTTTTGCGCTTGAGTCAACGGCGCGCGCAGTTGCAGGCGAATCTTTCGCAGGGTATCGTCTTTGGTTTTTTCGCCGGACTTCATGTCGTCCAACGCTTGTTGCGCCGCTTTGGCGCGCGTTTCCATCACTTGAAACAAACGCACGTTGACAATCGCTATCGAAGCGTAATCGCCCACCGCCGCCAGAAGCGCCTGCCGGCGTTCGTCGAACGGGCGGGCCGTTTTGTTGGCGACGGTGATGACGCCTACCGTCTGCTCGCGCGCCTTGAGCGGCATCACCAGCGCCGACTGCGCCACTTGCGAAATCTTGAATTGGGTCATGCCGGCGCCGGTGATGTTGAGCGGCTCGCCCGACAGCATCACCAACGGCGCCAGGCCGTCGTCCCACGGCTGGCGCAGTTGAATCTTGCCGGGAAACCCTTTGACGGCGAAGACGCTCAACTGCCCGGATGTTTCGTCCGCAAGCAGAAGCCAGCCCATGTCGGCGCCGGTATTGGAGATTGCGCCGTCTACTAATTTATTAAACAGTACACCCGCGTCGCTCAAGTTGCTCACCGCTTTGCCCATGCTGGCGAGGCTGGTAAGCTCCTTCAACCGCCCTTCCAGATCGGCGTTGGCCTGCGTCAACTGCTGTTGTAGCTGAACCCGATCGCGCCTGAGCCGCCCGTCTTCTACCACGCGATCCACGGCGGTCACGATCTCCGCTTCGCGCAAGGGCCGCACCAAGTAATCGCGCGCGCCCAGCCGGAACGCGGCCAGCGCCTGCGCCTCGCCGCCAGCCGGGGCGATGACGATGGTGGGCGCTTCAAATCCTTGCGAACGAAGAGCCGTGAGCACGTCTTTGCCGGAGAGTCCATGCAAGCTCAAGCTGAGAATGAGCACGTCCGGCGCAAAGGAGAGGGCTTGTTGAATGGCCGCGCCGCCGTCGGAGGCGGTGGCCACTTCATACCCCTGCGGGCCGAGTACCTGCTTGGCGATGAGATCAAGGCTGTCCAGGTCGTCGTCCACAATCAGAATCTTATCGGAGAGTTTAGCCATATTCAGCCGGGATGATAACACCAGGGTTGGTATCGGGCAATGAGATGAAAGATAGAAAAAGTTACTCGCCCATCCATTCGACTACGGTCGCTTCGCCTTGTCCCACGCCGACACACAACGTCGCCAACCCATAGTAAGGGCGCTTCTCGTTTGGCGCGCGGCGTTTCATTTCATGCGTCAATGTGCAGACCAGCCTGGCGCCGGAGCATCCCAGCGGATGTCCGAGGGCAATCGCGCCGCCGTTGACGTTGGTGATCTCGTGGCGGAACCCCGCCTCCTGCATCACCGTCAACGCTTGCACGGCGAAGGCTTCGTTCAATTCGATCAAGCCGATGTCCTCGATTTTCAATTTTGCGCGAGTGAGCGCCTTGCGCACGGCCGGAACCGGGCCGAGGCCCATGGTGCGCGGCTCCACCCCCGCCGCCGCCGAGGCCACGATGCGCGCCATCGGTTTCAGCCCCAGCTCTTTCGCTTTGGACTCGGAGGCGATCAACACCGCCGCCGCGCCGTCGTTCAGCCCGGACGAGTTGCCGGCCGTCACCGTTCCGTTTTTGCGAAAGGCCGGCTTGAGTTTGCCCAACGCTTCCATCGAAGTGTCGGCGCGGGGATGCTCGTCGCGGCTTACCAGAATCGGGTCGCCCTTTGGTTGGGGCGCCGGCACCGGCACGATCTCTTCGGCAAACTTTCCGCTTTCAATGGCGGCGGCGGCCCGGCGCTGGCTTTCGAGCGCGAAGCGATCTTGATCTTCACGCGAGATATTTTTGAACGCCTCCAGTTCGGCCAGGTTCTCGGCCGTTTCGCCCATCGAGTCGTTGCCGACCATCTCTTTGAGTTTCGCGTTGGGGAAACGCCAGCCCAGCGTGGTATCCCAGGCGGTGAGGTTGCCAAACGCAAACGGCGTCTCGGATTTTGGAATGGCATACGGCGCGCGCGTCATGCTTTCGACGCCGCCGGCAACGTACACATCGCCCTCGCCGGCTTTGATCGCCCGCGCCGCCGCGTTCACTGCCGCCAAACTGGAGGCGCACAGCCGGTTGAAGGTCACCGCGGCAACGCTCACCGGCAGTCCGGCCAGAAGCGTCGCCATGCGCGCCACGTTTCGGTTGTCTTCTCCGGCTTGGTTGGCACAACCAAAATAAACTTCTTCGACCAGGGCCGGATCGATTCCGGCGCGCTTGATCAATTCGGCGATGACCAGCGCGGCCAGATCGTCGGGGCGCACGGCCTTTAGAGCGCCGCCGTGCCGGCCAATGGGAGTGCGGACGGTGTCGATGATGTAGGCTTCGGGCATAATGTGGAACGATGAACGATGAATGATGAATCATTCATCATTCATCGTTCATCATTCATCGTTTATTTCCGGCTTGTTGCACGATTCTATTCAAAGCATCCAGTTCGCGTTGGATTTCGTCGTACTCGGCCTGTGTTTCGGCGAGCAGTTTGCCGTAGGCGTCGCGCTGGTCGGCGGGCAGGGTGGTCAACTGCTGGCGGCCGCGCGCGATCTGCTGGGTTTTCTGTTTTAGTTTGCTATCCAGACGCTCCCGATAGCCCTGGTAAAACTCTTCGTCGGACATCGGCGGTTTCTGCACCGGCTGCCCGGTGACGGCGTCGGCCACGGCCGCGAGGAGGTCGTCCACCTCCACCGGTTTGGTCAAAAAGCGCAGCGCGCCCATATCCAACCCAAAGTGTTCGTCTTCTGCCGAGACGTAGGTCGCCGTCAAAAAAATAATAGGGATGTTTGCCGTCTTGGGGTTGGAGCGCAATTTGTGCGCCAACAAAAAGCCGTCTACGCGCGGCATCAACACGTCGGTGATGACGACGGCCGGTTTCACGTCCGCGATCATAGTCAATGCTTGCTCGCCGTCTCCGGCCGTCAGCACCGGGTAGCCGTGCAGTTTGAGTTGCAGTTCAACCAGTTGGCGGAGGGC
>CAYYCF010000116.1:0-7632 GCA_964470235.1 uncultured Anaerolineales bacterium
CCGGCCCTGATCACCTTCGCTTTCTGGTTGATGTGGATCGCGCTCTTCAAAGAAAAGTTGCGCGACCGCCTGCTGGCTTGGCTGGGCTTTGCCCTCGCGCTCGCCGGAGCGCTGGTCACTTACGAAGCCGCACGCGGCGCGTGGCTGGCCTTGCCCGCATTCTTCATCTACCTTGTCGTCGTCGGACCGCACAAGCGGCTCGGCCAATTCATCATCGCGCTCACGCTTGGCACGGCACTCGCCCTGCCCCACTTGCTCAACCCGGCGGCCTGGGGCCGCACTGGCACCCTTGCCACCGCGCTCACTTCAGCCGCGGGGGGCGACTTCAACCCCCTCATTCACAACACCCTCGAAGCGCTCGGCACACTTTTCGTCAAAGGCGATCCGTTCATCATCTACAACATCCCCGGTCGCCCCGTATTCGATCCGCTTCTCGGTGTGTTGTTCTTCGGCGGCCTGCTCGTTTGTCTGTGGCGCTGGCGACAGCCCGCTTCTGCTTTTGCCCTGCTATGGTTCGGCGCGGGGTTTGCGCCTGCCGCCGTCACGGGCGCATTTACGATGATGTTGCACGCCGCCACCGCACAGACTGTTGTGATGGCGCTGCCCGCGTTGATGGTTCAACGGATCGATAGAGGACATTCCGGCCGCCTCGCCCGGGCCGGCTTCGCGGCCCTCATTGGCCTCTCGGCCCTCTTCAGCTTCCGCGATTACTTCAACCATTGGGCAAACGCGCCAGGCACACGCGCCGCATATTTTTCAAACTTCGCCGCCGTCACCGCTCACTTACGCTCCACGTCGTTCAGCGGCTCGGTCACCCTCTCGTCGCCGTTCCCGGGCCTGCCTCACGACCCTTTCATCGCCGACCTGCGCGTGCGCCGCGATGACCTCGACCCGCGTTGGTTCGACGCTCGCGAAGCCCTCGTCTTCCCGCAGGCCGCCACAAGCCTGCTCGTCTTGCCGTCCAATGCTCAGCCCGACCCGCTCTTTGCCGTCCACCTGCCGTTAGCCGATGTCGAACGACACGAGCTACGCAAAACCGACGTTGACCCTTACTTTGACATCGTGCTCTGGCAGCCGCAGACAACGTTAGCCGATTGGTTGAACGACGGTTCGCTCACAGTGACGGCTCCACCGGCAGACTTCGGCGGGGCCGTCGCCTTGATCGCGTTCAGCTTCGATCCTGCCACTGCCCGCCCCGGCGATGCTATCACCACCATCACCCTGTGGCGCGTGCTCGATCCCGCAGCGCTCGGCCCCGTCTCGCCGATCAACTACGCGCGCGAGGCCAGTATCTTCCTGCACCTGCTAGATTCCGGCGGCAACCTCGTCACCGGCAGTGATCGCCTCAACGCCCCCGCCTGGAACTGGCACGCGGGCGATACCTTTGCTCAAATCCACCGTCTCAGCCTTCCGCGCGATCTCACGTCAGGCGCTTACCGCTTGCAAGTCGGCATCTACACCCGGCCCGATCTCATCCGCCTGCCCAGGCTTGACAGCAGCGCCGACACGGCAAGGCTTGGCGAAGTCCGTGTGACGCCGTAACTCATCACAGACGCGAAGCACACGGAGATCGCAAAGATTATGGTTGGCTTCATTCCTCTCCGATTCTCAACACGGCCATAAAGGCTTCTTGCGGAATTTCCACCTGCCCCACGTTCTTCATCCGCCGTTTGCCGCGCTTTTGCTTTTCGAGGAGTTTTTTCTTGCGTGAAACGTCCCCGCCGTAGCACTTTGCCAGCACGTTTTTCTTTAGAGCGCGCACGTTGGCGCGGGAGATGATCCGTCCGCCGGCCGCCGCTTGAATGGGGATCACAAACTGTTGGCTGTGAATCAAATCTTTGAGCTTGCTCACCAGCGCCTGCCCTTTGTTGTAGGCCATGTCGCGATGCACAATCATCGCCAGCGCGTCCACCGGTTCATCGGCCACCAGAATTTGCAGTTTCACCAAGTCGTCGGCGCGATAGCTGTCAAACTGATAATCGAGCGACGCGTAACCGCGCGTCCGCGATTTGAGTTGATCGTAGAAATCTATGATCAGCTCGCTTAACGGAATATCGTAGGTAAGCAGAACACGGTTGGGAGCAGGATGTTCTTGGGTGACGAAAATGCCGCGGCGCTTGGTCGTCAATTCCATGATCGCGCCGTAGAACTCGTCCGGCGTGAAAATCTGTATGCGCATCCACGGTTCGCGGACTTCGGCGATCTCCCCCTCATCGGGCAGGTCGGCGGGCGAATCCACGCGGATGGTGTCGCCGTTGGTCTTAGCCACTTCGTACTCCACCGACGGCGCAGTGGCGATGATGTCCAGATCGTATTCGCGCTCTAGGCGCTCCTGAATAATTTCCATGTGAAATAAACCAAGAAAGCCGCACCGGAAGCCGAAATTGAGCGCGGTGGACGTTTCCGGTTCGTATTCGAGTGAGGCGTCGTTCAATTGCAATTTCTCGAGCGCGTCTTTGAGCAGCGCGTAATCTTCGCCTTCCACCGGATACACACCGGCGAATACCATCGGCTTCGCTTTTTGGTAGCCTGGCAAAGGCGCGTCGGCAGGGTTGGCGGCCAGGGTGATCGTGTCGCCCACGCGGCACTCGCGCACGGTTTTGAGTCCGGTGGCCACGTAGCCCACTTCGCCGGGAGTCAAGCGCGCGGCGGGAGTCATGCCAGGCGCAAACGTGCCGATCTCCACCGGTTTCATTTTGACGCCGCTCGCCATCAACTTCAAGTCGTCGGTTTGATTGATCACTCCTTCGATGACGCGGACGTAGGCGATCACGCCTTTGTAAGAATCATAGTGCGAGTCGAAGATCAACGCCCTGGCCGGCGCGGCGTCGTCGCCTTTGGGAGGCGGCACCGCCGCCACCACCGCTTCCAGCACAGCGCGCACGTTCACGCCCTCTTTGGCCGAAATCTTGATCACGTCCTCTTCCGGCACGCCGAGCAGTTGGCTCACTTCTCTGGCGACTTCGTCGGGGCGCGCCGCGGGCAGATCAATTTTGTTGATGACCGGAATGACCTCAAGCCCGGCCCCGAGCGCGAGATAGAGGTTGGCCAGTGTTTGCGCCTCAATGCCCTGCGAGGCGTCCACTACCAGCACCGCGCCCTCGCATGAGTTCAGCGCGCGCGAGACTTCGTAGGCAAAGTCTACGTGGCCGGGCGTGTCAATCAGGTTCAGTTCGTAACTTGATCCGTTGAGCGCGGTGTAGCTCATGCGCACGGCGGAGGCTTTGATCGTCACGCCCTTCTCGCGCTCCAACTCCATCGAATCCAAAATCTGCTCGGTCGTGTCGCGGTCGGGAACCGTGCCGGTGAGGTGCAGCAGCCGATCCGCCAGCGTAGATTTGCCGTGATCGATATGGGCGATGATGCAGAAGTTTCGGATGTGGGCGGTGTCCATAGGAATACGCGAGAAACGGGAGACAGAGTCTCCCGCCTGATCAGAGTATACCTGAGATTGAGAAATGGATAAAGGTTTTTGGTCTATCGTCTTTCGTCTATCGTCATTTTACGGCTACCCTCGCCGCCTCTAATTCCCCATCCGGCATCGACGCGCCGGACGCGTCAAACGCCGGATAGCGCACGCCGCTGGAGCGATCATACAAACCGATCGCGATGCGGTATTCATCGGGAATCAGATCGCCGTCGGCGTTGAAGAGATGAACAAAGATCGTGTCCGTGGGGCGCGCGGATTCAAGTGAGCCCCAAGTCAGCGTGAGTTGAATCGCGCGCCGAAAATGACGAGCCTCAAGGCGCAGTAATTTTGATTGAGCCGATGTTGACCCGATCGTCGTCCATACTGACGCCGTCTGCGTACCTATTAATCGGCACTCGGTGGCCCGTGGCCAGGTCAACCATGCCGAGCGCGATCTTATATTCGCCAGCGGGCAGGTTTGCCGGTAGTGCGACGCCAAACTTAACGGCCACCGGCACATTTGTCCGCCAAGTGTACGTCGGAAAATAGCCTGCGCCGGGAATAGAGTCGTGCTGGGCAACAAGGGAACCGTCTGCATCTAAATGGACGAAGACGCTATAGTTTCCGTTGACTTGGGCTTCAGCAATCATATCCAAGTCCAATGGAATTACGCCAACGTGGGAGTCGATCACAGATGGATACCGGCATCCCACTAATGCTATTCCGTTGACCCATTTTGTGGGTAGCGTGCAGGCCGCATCCAAAGACATGCCTCGACCGAATAGTCCGACGCGAATCGAACCTATCCAATGATCCTCTGCCGGATACGCGTTTTGCGCCAGCCATCTTTCTGCCGGATTTAGGGGGTCAGCCGGAGGGATGCCGTCGAACAAAACCCACACACGGCTGTGAGTTTGAAACGCCAGCATCAACCCGGACGCATTGACAGGGCTCAAAGCAGTTGAATCCCGGCTGAGGCCATAAATTGGCAAGCGGGAATGATATACGTTTAGGAAATCAAATCGCTTCTCAGGTGCAACGAATATCACAGCGTCGCCATTGCTGGCTCGCTCCTCGATAAATAGCAAGGGTTCCACCGGCATGGCGTTCGACGCGCGCACGCGCGACGCGTAGTCGTGCAGACCGACCGTGAAGGCGATGGCTATGGCCAGAACAGAAAGTGCGGGCCACCACCAAGCAATGGCTCGACCGGCCGTCGCTTTGGCACGTACGCCCACACCCAAGCCGACGCCGGATATTAGAACGGCAAGCGCCGCAGTCAAAAACGACGCCGCGTGGATGCCGCTGCTGTCGAGCCAAGCGAGATTGAATGGAAAAGGGTGGATCGTTTCGATCAACCCAAGAGGCGTCCAATAATCGAGACGAATCGCCTGCACAACATCGGTCAGCGCCCTTGCGTTGAGGAGTTGAAAATTGAGTCTGCTCGATACCTGATCCTCGTACTGCGAATAATCGGAAGTTGCGAACAAGGCTTGCATTGCGACAGAAAAAGCGAAGAGACCAACAACCAGATAGATGAGTCGGCTGCGTTTCGGAACAAATAGCAGGTCCAAAATGGGAGCCAGGCCGACAATCATTAAAGGCATAAGCGGCAGAAGATAGCGCGGCCCCAACGTGAACCCGCCCCACCAAACTGTCCAACTGCTATAGAGCAGAAGTTCAACTGTGACGAGCGCGCCAATCAAAACGGCCTCCCCGTTTCGTCCATGGTTCTTGCTTAATAATCTTAGGCCAAGTGGCAGGATGACGAACGGCGGAAAAAAGAACAACAGGCCGCGATACGGGCTTAGGGTAAGCCCATACAACCCTCCCAAGAGTGTATCCACCTGAAATCCAAGACCCAGCGCCGCCAAATTGTGGCCCGTATTGAATGGCCCGCTGAACCGGATCGTATTGTAGTAGGCCACTCCCAGTCCGAACGGGATGAATCCGAGTAACAAGAATAGGGTGCGGTATAGCCGGGCTCGCCATTCCATCCGCGATAATCGTCGGGAAGATTGGCCCAGAATCACAAACAAGAAGAACAACGGTAGAGCGATCAGGTGTATGTACGCCGAAGCAACCGCCAAGCCCAAGCCAAGACCGGCTACCAGTAGCGCAGGTGCGCTTGTCGTGCGGGCGTTGGTGGACACGCCCCACATGGCGATGATGAATCCCAGCGCATTTGCAGGTTCGGTCAGTAAGGTTTTGGAGTAGGGCCACATCATGGTGCTGAAGGCTGTAGCCAGGGCGGCCAATACGGCGGTTTGAATACGGAACCCAAGAGTTTGCACACAAAGCATGGCAGCGCCCGCAACACAAGCCGACAACACCACGTTAGTAATCAGAGCGAATGGCGCTAGCCCGAATGCCCCCGACCAAAGCCCAAGCCAATAAAAGGGCGCCGCGAGCAGTGCCGTCGAGACGCCCTTGATGGAATAGTAGTTTCCGTCCACGCCCTGATGGACAATGGATCCCCACGCCATCGGCGAGTTTAGCCAGAGAATTGAATTGGCATCCACCGCGCCGCGCTTCACCAGGCTTTCCGTGACAGCAAGGACTGCCACCTCATCCAAATTGCCCAGACGGCCACCGAAGGTGAACCAATATATAGCCGCCACAAACGCCGTTATCAAAAAGGGGGTTGCATCCCAACGGATTCTGTCAAGGATCATTGTCTGCGCATACACTTTCCATCCAACGAGCTTCAATGTCTGTCAGCACCGCGCGGTTGTTTTCAGCAGGCAATTCGGGGTGATCATGGTGGCCAAGGAACTCTTTGACTCACTCATACACTTTCCACCCCAATTCATCGGCGCGGCTCAGGTCAATCATCCCTTCCGGAATGTCCGTCAATACCAATTCGGCTTCAGCCAATACATCGCCGGACGGCGAGAGAATTTCGGCGCGGGCGGTCGCCAACCGTTCCTTCAACTTGATCAACTTGCCAACGGCCTTCAACGGCACACCCACCGGCACGGGCTGGCGATATTTGATTTCTAGTTTGGCGGTCATGAAAAATCGGTTGGGGTTGCCGATCATGACCGTGCGCCCGCCAAGTTCGTCGAGGATGGCGGCGACGACTCCGCCGTGAACCACGCCTGGGTAGCCTTGATGATCCGGCTGAACGGTGAAATCGGCGGCGACTTCATCCGCGCCGTTGTCGTAGAAACGCAGATGCAAGCCCGCCAGGTTTTCGAGGCCGCAGGCGAAGCACATGCGCGAGTTGGGTTGTTTATTCATTGAATCGCAAACGTATCCATCATCAAATACGGGTCGCTCATCGGGTACAGAATCGGGCAGGTGCAGCCGCGGCTGACGTATTCCTGCACGCGGGCGCGGGCTTCGTCCGGCGTGCCGGTGGCCGAAATGCTCAACACGAAATCGTCCGGCACGTATTGCATAGCCTCATGCACTTGCTCTTTGGTGGCCGGCCAGCCCAGCACACTCTGCACTTTCTTGACGATGTCTTGGCTCACGCCGGACGCTTTGGCGATGTGCGGCTGCTGCGCCAGATATTGCGTGAGCAGGACTTTGGCCGCTTCTATGGCCTTTTTGCGGTCGTGATCCACCGAGCAGACGATGAGTTGCGGACGATCGACGTCGTCCAATTTCCGTCCGGCTTTCTTCGCGCCCTTCTCCAACAATTCAAGCGCCTTGTCGTTGTACGCCGGCGGCACGCAATAATTCATCACGCACCCATCGGCGATCTCGCCGGTCATCTCCATCATCTGGTCTCCGGTCGCGCCGATGTAGATGGGTACGTGGCGCGGTTCGCGGCGGCCGTGCACCACATCCAATTCAATGCCGTCAACGTGATGAAACTCGCCGTGAAAGGTGACGTTTTCCATTCTGAGCAGGCGGCGCATCACTTCAATTGTTTCGCGCATGGCCAGCATGGGCTTGCGCCGTTCGATGCCCACATTCTTCGCCAGCGGGTCCCACCACGCGCCGATGCCGCAGATGATGCGGTCGGGCGCGAGATCGTCCAGGGTAAGGAAGGTGGCCGCCAGCAAGCCGATGTTGCGTGTCCAATTGTTGATCACGCCTGAACCGACTTTCAAGTTGGTGGTGGTGGCGGCGAAGGCGGCCATCGGCACAATGGCATCGCGCACCAGGCGGCTCTCAGCCTGCCACACCGCTTCGAAGCCTTTGCTCTCGGCGTATTGCGCGTATTTGATTCCGTCCTGCAGAGGGTGAGCATCCTGCAAATATAAAGCGAC
>CAYYCF010000117.1:0-3891 GCA_964470235.1 uncultured Anaerolineales bacterium
TCGGTTTTGCCAACCGTGAAGAATTGACCGGCCCCTATTACAACACCAGCCGCGAGGGCTTTCGGCTGGCGCTCGACGTGTCGTGCTATTCGTTCACCGCGCTGGCGCGCGCCGCGCTGCCGCTGTTGCGCCCGGGCGGCGCGCTGCTCACCCTGACCTACTACGGCGCCGAGAAGGCCGTGCCGAGTTACAACGTGATGGGCGTAGCCAAAGCCGCGCTCGAAGCCTCGGTGCGCTACCTGGCCGCCGACCTCGGCCCGCAAAACATTCGCGTCAACGCCATCTCGGCCGGGCCCATCCGCACCCTGGCGGCGGCGGGCGTCACCGGTTTCAAAGACATGCACAGCGAATTCAAGAAAATCGCCCCGCTCCGCCGCAACGTGACGATTGACGACGTGGGCAACGCCGCGCTTTACCTTTGCTCCGACCTGGCCGCCGGTGTGACGGGCGAAGTGCACTACGTGGATTCGGGGTTCAATGTGATCGGGGTAGCGGCACCGGAGAAGAAAGAATGATGAATGATGAATGCGGAATGATGAACAACAGGCATTCCGCATTCATCATTCCGCATTCATCATTTTTAAAATGACACGAAAAATACTACTGGCTATTTTCGCTCACCCGGACGACGAGAGTTTCGGGCCGGGGGCTACCCTGGCAAAATACGCCCGTGCCGGAGTGGCAGTGCATTATCTGTGCGGCACGCGCGGCGAGATTGGCACGGCGGACGCGGAGCACTTGCAGGGCTTTGAATCGGTCGGCGATATGCGCTGGGCCGAGTTGGCGTGCGCCGGGCAGGAATTGCAGTTGGCGGGGATTCATCATCTGGGATACCGCGACTCGGGCATGGCCGGTTCGGACGACAACCAACATCCGCAGGCGTTAACGGCGCAGCCGGTGGAGGCGGTGGCGGCGCGCATCGCGCACTTTATCCTCCTGCTCAAGCCGCAAGTCGTGCTGACCCACGACACCATCGGCGGTTACCGTCACCCGGATCACATTATGCTGAACAAGGCGACGCTGTTGGCGTTCAAGATGGCGGGCGATTCCAACTTCCGTGATCCCGAGGGCTTGCCGCCGCATCAACCGCAGAAGCTATATTACCCGGTCTTTGGCCGGGGGTTTCTAAAACTGGCGGCGCGCGTTCTGCCGCTGTTCGGGCGAGACCCGCGCAAGTTCGGGCGCAACGGCGATATTGATCTGTTGAGTTTGACCGAGGTGGAATTCCCCGTGCATACGGTCATTGACACCGGGGGCGAGCCAGGGGAAATGCGCAATCGGGCCGCGGAGTGCCACAAGAGTCAACTGGGCGGCGGACCGCCGCGCAGCGGTGTGGCGGGAATCATGTTCAGGTTGATGGGCTTTCGCGGGCAGCGCGACACGTTCATGCGCGCTCTGCCGGAGGCCAATGGAAAGTTGCGAGAGACGGATTTGTTCGAGGGGGTGGTTTAGTCCAACGGTGTCTTTTCAATTTTGAAAACGCAGGTCTTCGCGCCGACGGCGATACATTCTGTTTCTTCCACGCGGTAACGCCGGCCGCCCGTTCCCCAAAAGATCGACTCGTCCAACAGCCCCAGCGCCAAGTGGCAGCACGGCTCGGTGGTGTGCCGGCCCCAACACACGGGGTTGCGTTTGATGATCCACAAAAACGCGTCGTCCGCTTCCGACAGTTGCACAATTTGATCGGTGAACTGGTTGAAGACGTTGGCGAACACTTCGAGGCCGACGCGAAACTTCATGCTTACCGGCATGAGGCGCATGGGCAGATCGGAAATTCCCAACAGCGTTTCGAATTCCTTCAAGCCTTTGCTGAAACACAACCGCCCTATGCGGGCATTTAAACTGCGCCCGGCGCGCTCGCCGTAAACCTTTTCGCTGGCGGCCTGCAAGGCCGACACCCATTCGAACGGAAACTTTCTATTGAGGCTGCCGGTGGGCATTTTCTTCAGGTGTTCCAACCCGGCGACGTGCAGCACTTCGGTTAAGTGCTCGCGCCCCATGGCTTCTTCCATTGCCAACAAAATAATTCGGCCAAGCCGGTTGGGGTAATAGTATTGAGGCGGGCTAACGGCAGGTTGTGTCATCAACGTGTGTTCCAGGCAAACGAGTATACGCTATTCTATACAAACGACAATCGTTTCTTTTGGACCATGAACGCCTAACGTCAGAACGCGCTCGATGTCGGACGTGCGGCTCGGCCCGGCGATGAGGGTGACGTTGCTGGAGTCGCCGCCGGCGTTTGACCACCAGCTTTCAAGCGTGGGATAAAACTGATCGGGGGTGACGAAGATTAAGTGCGTGGGGACGATCAGCGATGCCAGCCGACTCCGGCCCGGCCCGCTCTTCACGGCCACGCCGCCGACTTGAGCGATCACGCCGTCCGCACCCGTGATCCCCACGTCGGCAGTTTCGAGCTCGACCGTGCGGACGCGGCGGGAGGCGGCCTCACGGGGGATGGCGGCGTCCATCAGCATCAGGCCCGCGCCGCGAATGGCTTGGGGGAGAGTCGCCAGCGCCACTGGCAAACTATCGGGGTCCCATACCAGAATCCGTTGCGCTCGCTTTTCTCTTAATAGATCCATTGCCCGCTCGATGGCATCGGCGTTCTTCACGCGCTCGAACTGTCCACCGAGGGCGAGCCATTCGGATTCGAATTGGGCGATGAGGGTTTCACGATCCGAGTCGGGGTGAAGAGGTATGGGAGTATGGGGGTGTGGGAGCGCCTGCGCACTGTTGAGCGATTGGCGAATGTTGGAGAGGATGGTGTCACGCATGAGTCCCTCACCCCCCGCCCCTCTCCCGGGGGGAGAGGGGGGCGCGCTGCGCGAAACGGTGCCGGAAAGTTTCTGTTGCAAAAGCGGGAAAGTCGCGACGACGAGTCCAGGCGGCCAGCGGGCCGGGAAGTTTTGTGATCCAGCCACGTTTCGCAAGCAATCGGCTGGCAACGCTGGAGGCGCTCACGGCAAAACGATAGCGGCGCGGCGAGCGCACGAACCACGACCAAATCTTGATTCCGATGTTCAGCCAATTTGCGCCGCCCGTTTCTTCGAGATGCGCCGAGCGGACTTTCAATAGCATGGCCGGGATGTCAATACGGACTGGGCAAACGTCCTGACATGCGCCGCACAGGCTGGAGGCTTGCGCCAGTTCGCCGAATTCACTCATGCCGCCGAGCGCGGGCGAAATGATGGCGCCGATGGGGCCGGGATACACCGAGCCGTAAGCGTGCCCGCCGATCTCGCGATACACCGGGCAGACGTTGAGACACGCGCCACAGCGAATGCACAAGAGTGATTCGGCCAGTTCACTGCCCAGCACGCGCGAGCGGCCGTTGTCCACGAGGACGAGATGGAGTTCTTCCGGGCCGTCCGGTTCATCCGGGCGGCGCGGGCCGGTGAGCAGTGTTGTGTAGCCGGTGATCTTTTGGCCGGTGGCCGAACGCGCCAGCAGGCGGAGCATGATTTCAAGATCGGCCAAAGTTGGCACGACGCGCTCGATGCCCATGAGGGCGACGTGAACAGGCGGCACAGTGGTGCACAGACGACCGTTACCTTCGTTGGTGACGAGGCACAGCGTCCCCGTTTCGGCGACGCCGAAGTTGACGCCAGAGATGCCGATGTCGGCGGTGAGGAAGACTTGACGCAGCGCGGCGCGGGCGGCGGCGGTGAGGGCGGCGATGTCATCGGTGCGCGGCAGGCCGAGGTGTTTTTCGAACAATTCGGCCACGTCGGAGCGGCGCAAGTGTATGGCCGGGGCGATGATGTGCGAGGGGCGGTCACCGCGCAACTGCAAAATGTATTCGCCCAGATCGGTTTCGACGACACGCAGGCCGGCGCGTTCCAGCGCATCGTTCAATTTGATCTCCTCGCTCACCATTGATTTGGCTTTGGC